>NZ_JBFAYF010000008.1:83577-243298 GCF_040681165.1 Actinoplanes sp. NPDC051851
GGCGAGCGTGATGTGGCGAGCGTGATGTGGCGAGCGTGATGTGGCGAGCGTGATGTGGCGAGCGTGATGTGGCGAGCGTGATGTGGCGAGCGTGATGTGGCGAGCGTGATGCGGTGAGCGTGATGTGGCGGCCGTGATGCGGCGGGGCGCCTACGCGGAGTCGCGCCAGACGATCGGGGTCGGGAGCAACTGTCCCGCCGGGGTCAGGTGTTCGCCGCCGATCTGGCGCAGGACCAGCTGGGCCGCCACCGAGCCGATCTCCTTGGCCGGCTGGTGCACCGTCGACAGCTGGGGCTGGCAGCGGACCGCCCACGTGCTGTCGTCGAATCCGACCAGACCGATGTCGCCGGGCACGCTGCGCCCCGCCTCACGCAGCGCCTCCAGTGCGCCCGCGGCGATCGCGTCCGACGCCGCGAACACCCCGTCGATCGACGGATCGCGTTCCAGGAGCAGGCGCATCCCCTTGACACCGGAGCCGTAGTCGTAGAGCGGCACCTCGGCGACGAGCTCGGACGAGTACGCCGCGCCGAGCGCGTCGCGGAAACCGCTGAGTCGGTCGATGCCCGAGTCGCGGTCCAGGGCGGCGGCGATCATCCCGATCCGGCGGCGGCCGGTGGCGACCAGGCGTTCGGTGATGGCGCGCGCCGATCCCTGGTTGTCTATTCCGACGAACGGTATGTTCCGGTCCAGGTCCGGCGGATGACCGACGAAGACGGCGGGCAGGCCGAGGGTGCTGATCACCTGGATGATCGGGTCGTGGGTGCGGGCCGACACGATGATGGCGCCGTCGACGAAACCGCCGCTCAGGTAGCGGCCCACCCGCTCGGTGTCGCGGGCCGACTCGACCACCAGGCTGACCATCTGGTGGTCGGCGAGGGAGAGGGCCGCGTTGGCGCCGAGCATGATCGACCCGATGTTGGGGTCGTCGAGGAAGAGCGAGTGCGGTTCGAGGGCGACGAAGCCGACCGCCTGTGACCTGCGCATCTTCAGTGTGCGGGCGGCCGTGTTGGGTACGTAGCCCACCTCGGTGATGGCCGCCTCGATGGCCGCGCGGGCCTCGGCGGAGACGTAGCCACCGTTGAGCACCCGGCTGACGGTGCCCCGGGACACGCCGGCGGCGGCCGCGATGTCGTGCACAGTCGCGCGTTTCTGGGGTTTCGGCCGGGTCATTGGATCACGATAGCTCTGATGACGCTATTGACCTTGCGCCAGCCCAGACCTACTGTGTGCACGTTCACACATCCGTAACCGCTGTTTAGGCATACGGAAATGTGTGCACGTGCACAGACCCGTGACCAGGAGTTTTATGAAGACCAACCGCATGCCGACGCCGGGCCTGAGCCTGGGGTGCGACTACAACCCCGAGCAGTGGTCGCCCGACGTCTGGCGCGAGGACGCGGCGCTCATGCGTGAGGCCGGCGTCGACCTGGTGGCCGTGAACATCTTCGGCTGGTCGAACCTGGAGCCGGCCCCGGGGCAGTATCACTTCGACGATCTCGACGAGGTCGTTGAATTGATGCATGCCAATGGTATCCGTGTCAACCTCGGCACCGGTACCTCGTCGCCGCCGCCGTGGCTGACCACGCTGCACCCCGAGGTGCTGCCCGCCGCCGCCGACGGCACACTGCGCTACCCGGGCGGCCGCCAGGCCTGGTGCCCGAGTTCCGCGGTCTTCCGGGACCGCGCGTACGCGCTGGTCCGGCAGGTCGCCGAGCGCTACGGTGACCACCCCGCGGTCGCGCTCTGGCACGTCTCCAACGAGCTGGGCTGCCACAACGCGCTCTGCTACTGCGAGGAGAGCGCCGAGGCGTTCCGCTCGTGGCTGCGCCGCCGGTACGGCAAGATCGAGACGCTGAACGAGGCGTGGGGCACGTCCTTCTGGAGCCAGCGCTACGGCGACTGGGCCGAGGTGAACCCGCCCCGGCTGGCGCTGTCGCTGCGCAACCCGGCGCAGATCGTCGACTTCCACCGGTTCAGCTCCGACGAGCTGCTGGACTACTACCGCGGCGAGGCCGAGATCCTGCGGGGGCACTCGACCGTCCCGGTGACCACGAACTTCATGGTCACCGCGCACATCCGGAACCTGGACTACTGGTCCTGGGCGCCGGAGATGGACCTGATCGCGAACGACCACTACCTCGACCACCGCCTCGGCGACCCGGTCGCGGAGCTCTCCTTCGCCGCCGACCTGACCCGCGGCCTGGCCCAGGGGCGGCCCTGGATGCTGATGGAGCAGGCGGCCGGCGCGGTCAACTGGCAGCCGCACAACGTGACCAAGGCGCCCGGCGAGCTGATCCGGAACACGCTGACCCACGTGGCCCGCGGCGCCGACTCGATCTGCTTCTTCCAGTGGCGGGCGTCGGCCCAGGGTGCCGAGAAGTTCCACTCCGCGCTGCTGCCGCACGCCGGTACCGACACGGTGGCCTGGCGCGAGGTGCTGAAGCTCTCCGCGACCCTGGACCGGATCGAGGAGGTCGCCGGTACGACCGTCGAGTCCGACGTCGCGCTGCTCTTCAGCTGGGAGTCCTGGTGGTCGGCGGAGGGTGAGGCCCGGCCGTCCCAGGCGGTGGAGTACCTCGACCAGGTGCACGCGGCCCACCGGGCGCTGCGCGAGCTCGGCGTGACCGTCGACGTGGTGTCGCCCGAGGCCGACCTCAGCGGATACAGGCTGGTCGTCGTCCCCTGCCTCTACATGGTGGGTGACCTGGCCGCGGTCCGGATCGCCGACTACGTGCAGGGCGGCGGGCACCTGCTGGTCACCTTCTTCAGCGGGATCGTCGACGAGCGGGACCGGATCCGGCTCGGCGGCTACCCGGGGGCGTTCCGGGACGTGCTGGGGGTGACGGCCGAGGAGTTCGTGCCGCTGAAGCCCGGCGATCTCCTGAACATGACCAACGGCGGCACCGGGTCGCTCTGGAGCGAACGGCTGCGGACCACCACCGCGTCGCCGGTGGTGAGCTACGTCGACGGCCCGCTGCCGGGTACCGCGGCGCTGACCCGCAACGAGTTCGGTGGGGGTGTGGCCTGGTATCTAGCTACCTCGCCGGATCCGCGCAGCATGCGGGAGATCATGCGTAATGTCACTGTAAATGCAGACATTTCGCGAACAGGGCCCGAGTCCAACGGCTCGGTCGAGGCGGTCCGGCGCTCGGGGGAGAACGGTAGCTACCTCTTCGTGATCAATCACGGAACGGAAGCCGTCGAGTATCCCGTCACCGGATTCGACCTGGTCACCGGCGAGCCCGTCGAGAGTCTGCTCCGCGTCGAGGGCGGGGGCGTCAGCGTGGTGCGGGAGGAACGAGCATGAGCAGCAAACGCCCCGCGAGGGCCATCCTTTTCTTCGTCCTGCCCTTCGGGCTCCTCTTCACCGCGTTCTACCTGGCGCCGATCGGGTACGCGATCAAGCAGTCGCTCTACAAGGTGCAGCGCACCGGCACCTTCGGCCCGGCCACCGAGGTCTTCGGCGGTCTCGAGCAGTACCAGCGCGTCTTCCAGAACGGCCCGTTCTGGGAGTCGATCGGCCGGGTGCTGCTCTTCGGGGTGGTCCAGGTGCCGGTGATGCTCGGCCTGGCCCTGCTGCTGGCCCTGCTGCTCGACTCCGGGCTGGTCAAGGGGCGCAGCTTCTTCCGGCTGGCGTTCTTCGTGCCGTACGCGATCCCGGGTGTCATCGCCGCGATCATGTGGGGCTTCCTCTACTCGCCGAACCTCTCCCCGTTCACCGCGGTCACCAGCAAGTGGGACCTGCTCTCCGCGGACCTGGTGCTCTGGGCCATGGCGAACGTGGTGACCTGGGTCTACGTCGGCTACAACATGCTGATCATCTACTCCTCGCTGCTCTCCATCCCGCAGGAGGTCTACGAGGCGGCGCGGATGGACGGCGCCGGGCCGTGGCGTACCGCCTGGTCCATCAAGATCCCGCTGGTGATGCCGGCGATCGTGCTGACCACGGTCTTCTCGATCATCGGAACCCTGCAGCTGCTCGCCGAACCGCAGGTCTTCCGGACCTTCAGCTCGGCGGTCTCCAGCACGTACACGCCGAACCTGACGGTGTACTCGACCTCGTCGATCCCGAACTTCAACCTGGCCGCCGCGTTCTCCGTGGTCCTGGCGCTGGCGACGTGCGTTCTCTCCTTCGCGTTCCTCAAGGTCACCCAGAAGGGAGACGACAAGTGAAGGACGCGCGTCTTTCCAAGACCGTCGCCATGGGCATCATGGGCATCTGCACGCTGTACTTCCTGGTGCCGATCTGGTGGCTCTTCGTCGGGGCGACCAAGGATCGCGGCGACTTCTCCAACACCGCGGGCCTCTGGTTCGCCGACTTCCACCTCGGCGACAACCTGCACGACCTGTTCACGTACCGCGACGGGGTCTTCCTGCGCTGGATGCTGAACAGCGTCCTGTACACCGGCGGCGCCGCCCTGCTCGGCACGCTGCTCGCCGCGATGTGCGGGTACGCGCTGGCCAAGTACTCGTTCCCCGGCCGGGAGACGATCTTCAACATCGTGCTCGGCGGCGTCCTGGTGCCGGCCACCGCGCTGGCCCTGCCGCTCTTCCTGATCTTCTCGCAGCTGAACGCGACCAACACCTTCTGGTCGGTGTTCCTGCCCAGCCTGGTCAACCCGTTCGGGGTGTACCTGGCCCGGATCTACGCCACCGCGAGTGTTCCGGACGAGTTGCTGGAGGCTGCCCGCCTGGACGGCTCCGGTGAGGTGCGGACCTTCTTCACCGTTTCCAGCAAGCTGATGTTCCCCGCTTTCATCACCATTTTCCTCTTCCATTTCGTGGCCGTCTGGAATAACTTCCTGTTGCCGCTGATCATGCTCGGCAACGAGCGGCTCTTCCCGGTGACGCTCGGCCTCTACACCTGGAACAGCCAGGTCAACCAGCTTCCCGAGCTGCGCATGCTGGTCATCACCGGCGCGCTCATCTCGATCATCCCCTTGGTGATCGCCTTCCTGCTGCTCCAGCGCTTCTGGCGCAACGGCCTCGGCGCGGGCGCGATCAAGTAAACCGAAATACTCCGCTCCAAATAATTGATGAGAGAAAGAAGACCGAAGATGCGATTCGCTATGCGTTCGCTCAGCATCGCGCTGACTTCGACGCTCGCCTTGACCGCGGCGGCGTGCTCCTCCGGCAGCGACGACGACTCGAGCAGCACGGCCGGCGCCAGCAGCTGCCAGCCCGCCTCCTCCGGCACCGTCAACCTGACCTACACCTCCTGGATCCCCGGCATCGAGGACGTCGTCAAGGTCTGGAACGCCGCGCACCCGGACATCCAGGTCACGGTGCAGACCGGCCCGAACGGCAACAGCGGCACGTACCAGAACTTCTTCAACCAGCTGAAGGCCGGCAACGCCCCCGACCTCGGCCAGATCGAGTACGACGCGCTGCCCAGCTTCCGCGTCCAGGACGGCCTGGAGAACATCGCGAGCTGCGCGCCGGTCACCGAGGCCAAGGACAAGTTCATCGACTGGACCTGGAACCAGGTCAGCTTCGGTGAGTCCGACGCCGCCTACGCCGTCCCGCAGGACACCGGCCCGATGGCGCTCTTCTACCGCAAGGACCTCTTCGAGAAGGCCGGCATCGCGGTGCCGACCACCTGGGACGAGTACGCGGCGGCGGCCGTCAAGGTGAAGGCCGCGGGCGGTTACATCACCAACTTCTCGCAGAGCGACATCAACCAGTTCGCCGGCTTCGTCTGGCAGGCCGGTGGCAACTGGTTCAGCAACGACGGCAGCAAGTGGACCGTCAACCTGCAGGACGAGGCCTCCACCAAGGTCGCGGACTACTGGCAGGGCCTGATCGACAAGAAGCTCGTCTCCACCGTGCCGGCGTGGACCACCGAGTGGGACAACGCGTACAACAAGGGTGACGCGTGGACCTGGGTCTCCGCGGTCTGGGGCGCCAACTCGATCTCCTCCGGCGCGCCGGACACCTCCGGTGACTGGGGCGTCGTCGAGATGCCGCAGTGGACCTCCGGCGGCACCACGGCCGGTAACTGGGGCGGTTCCTCCACCGCCGTCTTCAAGGGCTCGAAGCACCCGTACGAGGCCGCCGAGTTCGCCACCTGGCTGAACACCTCGGACGAGGCGCTCACCATGCTGGCCGAGAAGGCCAACCTGTACCCGGCCACCAAGACCGGCGGCTCGCTCGACGTCTTCTCCAAGGGTGTCGACTTCTACGGCGGCGACAAGATCTACGATGTCTTCGCGAAGGCCGCCACGCAGGTCTCGCCCGACTTCACCTGGGGCCCGACGATGACCTCGACGTACTCCTCCGCCTCGGACGGCTTCAAGTCCGCCGTCTCCGGCAAGGGCACGCTGCTCGACGCGCTCAAGTCGGCGCAGAGCTCGACCATCGAGAACCTCAAGTCGCAGAGCATCCCGGTCGCCGAGTGACCGTGTTCCACCTCCGCGCCGCGGGCACCAGCTTCGTGCTGGACGCCCGCGGCGCGTCCGCCGTTCTGCACTGGGGCGCCGACCTGGGTGATCTGGGCTCCCGGTCCGCGTCGTTCGCGGCGAGCCGCACCCCGGCGGTGGGCCCGAACTCCATCGACGTGCCGCTGCGGACCGGGCTGCTGCCCACCCTGGCCGACGGCTGGAGCGGCCGTCCCGCCCTGTCCGGTCACCGCGACGGCGTGCCCGTCGGTGAGCTGCGCCTTCTCGACGCGCAACAGCACGATCAAAACCGGCTTACGGTACGCACGGAGCCGAGTGACGGCGGGCTGCTCGTCACCACGCACATCGAGCTGAGCCCCGAGGGCGTCCTCCGGCTCCGGCACGAGGTGGAGAACCGCGGTCCCGGCGACTTCCAGCTCGCCGCGCTCGACGTCCTGCTGCCGATCCCGGACGAGGCCGCCGAACTGCTCGACTTCACCGGCCTCTGGCTGCACGAGCGCACACCGCAGCGGACCCCGCTCCGGCACGGCGTGTGGAGCCGGGAGAGCCGGATCGGCCGCCCCGGGCACGACGACGCGTTCCTGCTGATGGCCGGCGAGCCCGGCTTCGGGTTCCGGCGCGGCCGGGTCTGGGCGGTGCACCTGGCCTGGAGCGGCGACAAGCGGCTCTGGGCGGAGCGCTCGGCGCTCGGCCACGGCCAGGTCGGCGCGGGCGAGCTCCTGGAGGCCGGCGAGATCCGGCTGGCACCGGGGGAGAGGTACGCCACCCCGTGGACGGTCGCGGTCTTCTCGGACTCCGGTATCGACGGGCTCTCCGACCGGTTGCACCCGTGGATCCGCGCGACGTTCCGCACGACCGGCGACCGTCCCCGCCCGGTGGTGCTGAACACCTGGGAGGCGGTCTACTTCGATCAGAGCCTGGAGCGCCTCTCCGCCCTGGTCGACGCGGCCGCCGAGGTCGGCGCCGAGCGTTTCGTGCTGGACGACGGCTGGTTCAAGGGCCGCCGCGACGACCGCCGTGCGCTGGGCGACTGGTACGTCGACCGGGAGATCTGGCCGGACGGCCTGCACCCGCTGATCGCCCGGGTGCACGGCGCCGGTATGGAGTTCGGCCTCTGGGTCGAGCCCGAGATGATCAGCCCGGACTCGGACCTGGCCCGCGCCCACCCGGAGTGGATCCTCGGCCCGGCGGACGCGGTGACCTGGCGCTGGCAGCGGATCCTCGACCTGGGCAACCCGGATGCGTACGCCTACGTGCTCGCCCGTCTGACCGCCCTGCTCGACGAGTACCCGATCGCGTTCCTCAAGTGGGACCACAACCGGGGCCTGCTGGTGCCGGGCGCGTCGCACCGGCAGACCACCGCGCTCTACCGCCTGCTGGCCGCGCTCCGCGCCGCCCACCCGGACGTGGAGATCGAGGCCTGCGCCGCCGGCGGTGGCCGGATCGACCTGGGGATCATCGAGTACGCCGACCGATTCTGGACATCGGACACCAACGATCCGCTGGACCGGCAGAACATCCAGCGCTGGACCGGGGTGCTGATCCCGCCGGAGTACCTCGGCGGCCACCTCGGTGCCGGGCGGGCGCACTTCACCGGCCGTACGTCGGCGCTCGGCTTCCGCCTGGCCACCGCGCTCTTCGGTCACGCGGGCATCGAGTGGGACGTCTCGCGTGCCTCGGCCGAGGACCGCGCGACGATCGCCTCCTGGACGGCCGAGTACAAGCGCCTGCGCCCGCTGCTGCACACCGGGCGGGTGGTCCGCGCCGACACCGCGGACCCGGCCCACCTGCTGCACGGCGTGGTGGCCCAGGACCGCTCGGCGGCGGTGTTCGCCCTGGTCGCACTCGCGCACCCGGCCGCCGCGCTGCCACCGCCGATCCGCTTCCCGGGCCTGGACCCGGACCGGCTCTACACGGTCCGCCCGATCGGTCACCCGCCCCGGGTGGTCGAGGACGCGCCGCCCGCGTGGCTGGCGGAGGGCTCGATCACGCTGCCGGGCCGGGTGCTCGCCGAGGCGGGCCTGCCGGCTCCGCTGCTGATGCCGGAGCAGGCCGCGCTCTTCTCGATCGACGCGGAGTAGCCCGCGTTTCGGCATCCGGCCGCAGCCCCGGTCGGACGCCGAAACACGGGCTGGGTCCTACGCGTAGGTGTACCGGCCGTAGTAGGTGTTCTTACTGCAGATCTCGTACACCTTCGCGTAGTTCCAGGTCTGGCCGTCGGCGTCGCTCACGGTGATGTCCAGGTGGCACTCGTTGGCGAACGGCCCCGGGTGGACCACCACGTAGCTGTCGTCCTGGACGGTGAGGTCCCCGCCGTCCCGGGCGCCGATCGCCCACACCCGGTAGGCGGCCTGGGCGGCCCGGAAGGTGGCGACGCAGGGCTCCGGCGTCAGCCCGGTGGCCAGTCCCGCGATGTCCAGGATCCGGTCCTTCAGGGTGATCGCCCGCATCGCCCGGAGCACGCCGTAGCTGAGGAAGCCCAGGTTGCCGAGGCACCAGGCGACGGCCTTCCGGTTGATCATGAGGATCTCGATCGCGGCCTCGGTCCACTCCTGCGCGGTGTAGGAGACGGCCGAGGACCCGAAGTCGCCCGAGCGGGGTGGCGAGGCGGCCGCCGGATCGGCCGTCGAGAGCATCAGGACCAGCGTCGTGATCATGGAGACGATGACACGCGGCGAACGGTGTGCGAGCACGGTTCCTCCCGGGAAGAGAGCGTCGGTGCGCCGACGTTCACCCCGCCGGTCACGCGGCGTCAATGGTGACCAGCGGGTAGTCGTTCCCGGGGGCGGACCGGTGCCTACTTTCGGGGTCAACCGAAGCGTTCGGTCCGGATCTTCTTCGAGTCGTGACCGAGAGCGATCAGGATGTCGGCGGCCGTCTCGACGAACGCGTTCGGGCCGCAGACGAAGACGTCCGGCTGGAAGCCGGGCGGCCAGCCGTACGTGTTCAGCGTCGCCACGTCGATCCGCTTCGGCGGCGCGGGCCAGCCCTGCGGCGTCTCCCGCGTGTAGACGAGGCGGACGTCCAGCCCCGGGTCGGTCCGGTGGTGCCCGGCCAGCTCCTCGGCGTAGATCACGTCGGCCGGGGTGCGGACCGAGTAGATCAGGCGGAACGGCTGGCGGCCGTTCACCCGGCGGCGCTCCCGGATCATCGCCATCAGCGGGACGACCCCGGAGCCGCCGGCGATCAGCAGCACCGGCGCCGGCTGCGTCTCCCGCCAGACGAACCAGCCGCCGATCGGCCCGCGCACCTCGATCAGGTCACCCTCCCGGACCTCGTCGGTCAGGTACGGCGACACCTCCCCGTCCTCGAGTCGCTGGACCGTGACGTCGACCGTGTCGTCGTCACCCGCCCACGCCGAGGCGATCGAGTAGCTGCGCTGGGCGGAGTAGCCGTCCTCGGCGGTCAGCCGGACGTCGAGATGCTGGCCGGGCAGGTGGCCGTCCCACCCGGGGACCCGCAGCCGGAGCGTCCGTGCGGTCGAGGTCTCCCGCACCACCCCGTCGACGGTGGCGGCCCGCCAGGTCAATCTCCGTGATACCGCTGCTCGCGCCATGGGTCTCCGTACATGTGGTAGCCGGCGGCCTCCCAGAAGCCCGGCTCGTCCTCGTGCATCATCTGCAGGCCGTCGACCCACTTGGCCGACTTCCAGAAGTACAGGTGCGGGATGAGCAGCCGGGCCGGGCCGCCGTGCTCCGGGTGCAGCGGCTCGCCGTCGTACTCGTACGCGATCCAGGCCTGCCCGTCGAGGAGGTCCTCGAGCGGGACGTTGGTGGTGTAACCGCCGTAGCTGTGCGCCATCACGTAGTCCGCGGCGGTCTCCACCTCCTCGAAGAGCGTGTCCAGCGAGACGCCCTTCCAGCCGGTGCCGAGCTTGGACCACTTGGTGACGCAGTGGATGTCCTTGGTGATCTCCTCGGCCGGCAGGGCGGTGAACTCCGCCCAGTCCCAGGTGTGCTTCTCGCCGATCTCGGTGACGATGCGCAAGTGCCACCGGTCCGTCGGGATCCGCGGCGTCGGGCCGGCGGAGAGCACGGGGAAGTCGTGCGCGAGGTATTGACCGGGCGGCAGTTCGGGCGCCGGCTCACGCCGGCGCCCGCCGAATCCCCGGGAGATGATGCCCATGGGAGTCGAGTAAACCGCACGATCGTTACCGATGCGGGTCGGTGCCTCAGGCCTTGACCGTTGCGCTCGTCACCCCCTGGATCCGGGCGGTGGAGGCCAGCACCACGCGGTAGCTGCCGCCGCTCACCAGGCCGGTCAGCTTCTTGCTGCTCACGGCCTTGAAGGTGGACACGGTACGCCACGTGCCGCCGGTCCGGCGCTGCACCGTGGCGGTCTGCCCGGTGGCGCCGGTCACCGTCACGGTCAGCGTCCGCTTGGCGGTCCGGGCCAGCTTCACCCCGGCCTTGACGGTGTACGACACGGTCGCCGAGGCCGCGGTGCTCGTGCTGGTCGCGGCCACGGTGAGCCGGGCGCGGAACGAGGCGGTCGCGGTCCGGGCCAGGGTGTACGTGCCGGTCGTGCCGGCCGTGCCGGAGGTGCAGGACCAGCTGCCGCCGGCGACCGAGACGCAGACCGAGACCGGCTCGCCCGCCCACCGCGACCCGTTCCCGGCCACCGTGAAGGTGGTCCTGGTCCTGGTGCCGTAGCCGACCTGCTTCGTGGTGACGCTCGGGGTGACCGTGGGCCGCACCGCCGGCGCGACGGTGGCGAGCGCGGCGGCCGCGTCGATCCGGCCGTACCCGTAGTCGTCGTCCCGCCCGGCGGTGCCGAGGTCGACGGCGGAGCTCTCCAGCGCGGTCTCCACCTCGTCCGGGGTGAGGTCCGGGTCGTACGCCTTGAGCAGCGCGGCCACCGCGGCGACGTGCGGTGTCGCCATCGACGTCCCGTTCATGGTCACGTAGGAGCCCTTGCCCAGCGCGGGCGGGTAGGTGCTGATGATCCCGCTGCCGGGCGCCGCGACGTCGACGTAGTCGCCCTGGTTGGAGTAGCTCGCCACGGTGTCGGACCAGTCGGTGGCGGCGACCGCGATGACCCCGGGGGAGGCGCCCGGGTACTCGGTCGGGCTGCCCTCGGCCCGCTCGTTGCCGGCGGCCGCCACGACCACCACACCCTTGCTCCGGGCGTACGTGATGGCGTTGTCGAGGGTGGTGTCCTGCTCGGTGCCGCCGATCGACATGTTGATCACGTCGGCGCCGTGGTCGGCAGCCCAGATCACCCCGGCGGCGGTCGCCGAGGTGTCCCCGCCGCCCGTCGCGTCCAGCACCCGGACCGGCAGGATCTCGACGCCCGGGGCGATCGCCGAGACACCGGTCCCGTTACCGGTGAGCGCGGCGATGGTGCCCGCCACGTGGGTGCCGTGCCCGTTCGGGTCGGTGTTCCCGCCCGCCACGTCGTCGATCTCGTCGTACCCGGTGAGCACCTGACCCTCGAGGTCCGGGTGGGTCGCGTCCACCCCGGTGTCGATGACCGCGACGGTGACGTCCGCGCCGGTCGACACCTTCCACGCGTCGGCCACGTGCAGCGTGCTGAAGTCCCACTGCTGTGACCGGTACGGATCAGTGCCGGAGGGCACGCCCAGCGCCCGGACCCGGGTGTCGATCGCGACGCCGACGACGTTCTCGGCCCGACGGCCCTCGGCGATCAGCCGGAGCGCGGACGCCCGGTCGGTGGCCTCGCGGACGCTGATCACCGGACGGCGGTCGCGGTCCAGTGTGGTGGTGACCACCCGGGCCGGCTTCGCGGCGGAGACGGTCGCCGGCACCATCTGCTCGGCGCTCGCCGTCAGGCCGTACGAGACCGGCGTCCACGCCACGGTGGTTCCGGCCGGGACCACCAGGGCGCCCAGCCCGGCGATGGCGGCCACCGCCAGCGGTCCCGCGAAGTACCGGCGCCGTCCAGGCAACCTCATCCGACCCACTCCCGTCCGGTCCGCCCGTGCCACCGCGACCCGGGATACGTCAGAGTCGGGTGCGGTGAGAGCGGTCCGGGGACACGCCGGTTGCGATCGGGGTGCGGGTGACGGGACTGGCGGCGAGATCGATCCGTCGTAAGCTGGGTGACATGCCGCATGGACCGGACCGCCTGGCCGGGGCCACCGGTGGTGCGGGAGATAAAGCGGATGCCCGACGGGCGGCCGACCGGGATCATGGTGGGATGCGAACCCCCCACCAGTCCGTGGACCGGGCCAACGGGCACCAGCCGGAGCCGGCGGGGATCCCGTCGCCCCGCGCCACCCTGCCGCTCACCGGTGCCGTCGACGACGGCGATCGCCTGGTGGACCTGGTCGACCTGCTCGCGCTGGACGGCTTCACCACCGGCCGGGAGCCCTTCGGCCGCACCACCTGGCTGGAGAACCTGCGCGCCGACGCCGCGCTGACCACCCCGGAGGCCGAGGTGATCCGGGACGCCGTCGAGGACGACGGGCACGGCCGGCTCAGCATCGGCGACGGCTGGACCCTGCACGTGATGCGCTGGAAGCAGAGCCGCCGCGCCCGGGTCACCGTCACCGCGGTCACCGCCGAGCTGGCCGAGGCGGTGCTGGCCACCGCCACCGCCGGCGCCGTCGAGGAGCCGGCCCCGGCCGACGACAGCGTGCCGGTCGGCTTCTGGCACTACGGCCCGCACGGCCCGCGCCGCACCCAGCGCGAGATCGACGCCGCGCCCTGGGACAAGATCCGCGCCAACTACGCCCGTCCGGTCGCCGAGACCCTGGAACGCCTGATGGCGATCGACGCGGCCACCGTCACCGGACGGCTCCTGCTGCTGCACGGCGAGCCCGGCACCGGCAAGACCACCGCGCTGCGCGCCCTCGCCCAGCAGTGGCGGGCCTGGTGCCAGGTCGACTGCGTGCTCGACCCGGAGCGCCTCTTCGGCGACCCGGCCTACCTGATGAACGTGGCGCTCGGCTCCGGCGACGACGACGAGCCGAAGTGGCGGCTGCTGATGCTGGAGGACTGCGACGAGCTGATCAGCGGGGACGCCAAGGCGAGCGCCGGCCAGTCGCTCTCCCGGCTGCTCAACCTCACCGACGGCCTGCTCGGCCAGGGGCGGAACGCGCTCATCGCGATCACCACGAACGAGGACCTCTCGGCGCTGCACCCGGCGGTGATCCGGCCCGGCCGCTGCCTGGCCAGCATCGAGGTGGGCCGTCTGCCGTACCAGGAGGCGGTCTCCTGGCTGGGCGGGCCGACCGGCATCGGCCCGGACGGCGCGACCCTGGCCGAGCTCTACGCGCTGAAGACCGGTGCGAAGCCGGTCACCGTCCCGCGGCAGGCACCGCCGACCGGCATGTATCTCTGATCATTCCGGGACGTTGCCGGCGGCGCCGCCGACCTGGAAGGAGCTCGCCACCCCGGCGTACGCCAGGTGGGCGACCAGACCCTCCGGGACGTGCTCCAGGTTGTGGCAGTGGTCGGCCCAGATGCCCGGGTTGTCGGCGACGAACGCGATCTCGTAGGTCGCCCCGTCCGCGACGTCGAGCGAGTCGATCCACCACGGGCTGCCGGTCGCGGCCACGCCGTCGCGGCTGAGCACCACCGCGTGGTGGCCGTGCAGGTGCATCGGGTGCACCTCGCCGCTGTCGTTCGTGATCGTCATCCGGACGACGTCGCCGGTGACGACCATGAACATCGGGACGTCCGGGAAGAGGTGGCCGTCGACGGTCCACCACATGCCGGGCCGGCCGTCCAGGAAGCCGATCCGGCGACCGATCGTGTACGCGAAGCGCCGGTTCGCCGCGGCGGGGTCGAAGCCGAGTCCGCTCGGGGAGCCGTACGCGAGGAAATCGACGTTGATCTTCGGGGCCGGGATGGGGGAACCGGTCCCGATGGCGGCCCCTCCGCCGACGTCCACCCGCCCGGCCGTCTCCAGCTGGAGATCGGCCCGTCCGCCGGCGGTCACCAGAACCGCCTCGCCGGTGATCGCCGCCGGCTCGTGCACGTCGTGGCCGTCGATCGCGAGGACGCGGAACGGGGTGCCGCTGACCCAGACCCGGATCGGGCCGGCATCGGTGTTGATCACACGGATCCGCCGGCCGGTGAGCGCCGAGACGCCCGGGACGCCGTTGACCGTCCGCCGCCCGTCGTAGGTGTGCACCGCGACGACCTGATCATTCGCGGACGAGCCCGGCGGCGTGACCACCAGGGCGCCGAACAGGCCACGCCGGACCTGCTCGTGCGAGACCTGGTGCGAGTGGTACCAGTACGTCCCGGCGTCGGTGACCACGAACCGGTAGACGTGCCGCCCTCCCCGGGCCACCGCGTCCTGGGTGATCCCGGCGACGCCGTCCTCCGCGTTCGGGACGTCCACACCGTGCCAGTGCAGGGTCACCCCGTCCGGGATCGACTCGTTGACCAGCGTCACCTCGACCAGCTGCCCCTGCACCGCCCGGATCACCGGGCCGGGCGAGGTGCCGTTCAGCGTGTAGCGGGACCCGTCGGCGCGGGCCACCAGGGTGACCGCGACGTCCGGTTCGCCGCTCGGCCCGGTCAGGTCGGCCACCCGCGGGCCACCGTGCTCGTGGGTCACGGCCGGACCGCCGCCGTAGTCCGGGTAGCCCATCGCGGCCATGTCGTAGGTGGCGGGCACCAGGCTGGCGTACCAGAACCAGACGAGCGGGACCAGCACCGCGAGGGCCGCCACCACGGCGACGGCGGCCCGGATCGGGGTACGCATCAGGAGACGGCGACCGGGCCGGCCGGCGCGGCGGCGTCACCGGCCCGGCGCATGGCGACCGAGGCGACCCCGGCCACCGCGAACGCGTTGAGCCCGTGCAGCAGCCCGGTCACCGGCGCGCTGTAACTGACGAACGCGAGGACGATCTGCAGGACGACCACGCCGAGCGTGATCAGCGCCCAGGTGACCCCACCGGGTACCCGGGCGAAGAACGAGACGAGCAGGAGCAGGAGCGCGAGCAGCGGTACGACACCCATACCGATGACCGAGTGCGCGGCGTGCCCCCAGTTCGCACCGGAGTTCTTGTCGAAGACGGCACCGGAATCGGTGTCCTTGAGAACCAGGAACCAGGCCGCCGCGAGAACCGCTGCCTGCACGGCCACGCTCAGCGCGATGAGTCCGGAAAGTGCTCGATACAGAGCCCGCATGGGGCCACCCCCCTAGGTGGATATCGACCACTTCAGCTTCGTGCCGCCCGTCACCCTCAGCAATACGCCGGGAGTCGTATCCGTGCCGGTCGGCGTACTCCCCGGGGGACGAAGCGCTTCTCCGAGGAGCGCGGGCCGTACGACTGCAGGGTGACCGGGGCGCCGAGGAGGGCGCCGATCTCGGTGGGCCAGTCGGACGGGCGGTGGGTCAGCGCGGGGCGGGCCCGGGACAGCCGGGCGGTCAGGCTCTCCTGGTGGGCGAGGTCCCGGGGCGGGCCGGGGCGGATCCGGGTCCAGAGGGTGCCGTCCACCTCGTACGCCGTGCAGATCCGCAGGCCCGGGCACCTCGGTGGGGCGTCCAGGTGGGTGACGGCGAGCTCGTCCACGCCGCCGGCCACCTCGACGGCGTACCGGTGGGCGACAGCGTCGAAGTGGCCGACCCGGAACGGGCCCTGCCACTCGCCGGTGCCGTTGTGCCGCTCGGGCAGGTCCAGCGTGGCGTCCTCGGTGACGAGCGGGCCGGGCCCGTGCCGGGTGGTGTACGCCCGTACCACCCCGATCCGCCGGAACGACGGGCAGAGCGCGGCCACGTTGTCGTACGTGGTGGTCGACCACGTGGTGTGCGGGTGCCAGCCGCGCCACTCGTCGAGCAGCACGCCCTGCGCGCCCTCGAAGACGCACATGCCCTCGGCGAGCAGTCGCCGGGTCCAGTTGTCGCCGACGATCCGGACCGCCCGCCCGAACGCGGTGAACGCCGCCACCACGTCGTCGAGGGGTGTGTCGGCGAAGCCGTAGAAGTCCTGCACCTCGGCGAGCCGGCGGCGGAGCCGGGTGGGGGAGAGGACGTCGGCGACCCGCGGGGCGCTCTCGCACCGCAGCGCGTAGGCGGCCGTCTCGCCCACCCCCATCCCGCAGGACCCGTGCCGGTCGGACCGCTCCCGGCGCCGGTTGGCGGCCCGGTGCCAGGGCGTGGTCAGCAGCGCGCCGCCGTCGATCGTCAGCAGCTCGTACGGGTTGCCCAGCGCCGCAGCCTCGGCCGCCAGCGCGAGGGGGTCGACCATCATGAACCGGGTCAGGTGGGTCGGCACCCCGCGCAGCGTCCCCGCGCCGAACTGCGCGAACGTGTGGTGCCGGCCGTCGCTGGTGAGCACGTTGTGGGCGGCCTGCGCTCCCCCGTTGAAACGCAGGACCGCCCGGACCGGCCGGGTGGCACAGAGCGCGTCCACCACGGAGCCCTTGCCCGCGTCGCCGTACCCGAGATCGACGACCGCGACATGCTCGGTCATCAGAGCCGCCGGTTGCCGCTGAGCGCCCGCTGGGCGGGGAACGGGTCGGCGTCCACGTCGATCGCGTCCTCGCCGAGCCCCACGGCCAGGGCGATCGTGTCGCAGACCGCCTCCAGGTCGTCCAGCTCCAGGACGTTCTGACCGAGCAGCTGGCGCCACCGGGTCAGCACCTCCCGGTCGCCACCCCAGCCGGCCGCGGTCGGGAGGATGAAGTAGACCTCGTACCTGCGCTTCAGCTCCGCCAGGATCGTCTCGACCGGGATCGCCTCGGTGATCTCGTCGCCGATCACCGCGCGGACCTCGGCGGGCTTGACCCGCGCGTACGGCAGCTCGTCACCGATGATGAACAGGTAGCCCTTGCGCTGCCGGTTCACCGCCGAGTCGAGCACCGTGTGCCGGGCCATGAAGTACATCGCGAGCTCGTACGACTCCCGCTTCTGCCCGCCGCCCCCGCCCTCCAGCACGAACCTCGCCAGGTCCTCGTCCATCCGGTTGTCCGACTCGAACTGGCCGATCTGCAGCGGCGCCCGGTCGCAGGTGGCGTCGCCGATCGCGCCGAACAGGATCTGCGGGTCGATCGCGTAGCCCTTGCGGGTGAGCAGGCCCAGCAGCTGCGGCAGCTGGGACTGCAGCACCCGGGGCACGGTGTTCATCGAGCCGGTGACGTCGAAGAGGACCGCGATCGGCGTACTGAACGGGTGCTCGTCGCTGTCCCGCGACTCCCGCATGAACACGCCCTTCGGGTCGAGGTCCGGGTGCACCCGGCGGGCTCCGGCGTCGCTGTACGCGAAGGCGCTCTGCCCGGTCGCCGCGCGGTAGCTCTCCGCGGCGGTGTAGACGTCGGTGGACCAGCGTCCGCTTCCCATGGTGTGTGCCTCCTCAGTTCCGGTACCGCTGGGGGATCAACTCGTCGAGCTCGGCCAGCAACCGCCAGGCGTCCTGGGGCCGCATCCGCCGGGCCGGGTAGGCGCAGCCGTCCGCGAACCGGCGCAGCGGCGCCGGCAGGTTCGCGCCGAACAGGCGGAGCATCAGGTTCGTCGCCAGGTAGATGTCGGTGGCCGGGGTCGCCACCCGCTCCTCCAGCACCTCCGGCGGGTACTCCGCCTCGCGCGCCGCGATGATCGCCTTCGGTCGCCGGCCGGAGTAGCACCAGTCGACCAGGACCAGGCCGCGGTGCCCGGGGTGGATCAGCACGTGCTCCTCGAAGACCGCGCCGTGCACCACGCCGGCCGCGTGCGCCCAGCCCAGCCCGGTCAGCAACCGCCGCCACACGCCGACCGCGGTGACCGGGTCGCGCGGCGTGCCCTCCTCCGCCAGGCTGCGGAAGCCGCGCTGGCGGGCGAGCACGTTCACCGCGTGCCGCCGCTCGTCCTGGAAGGACTCGACCAGCCGCGGCGCGTAGGCCCGGTAGCGTGGGTCGCCGTGCGAGCGGAGCCGGCGCAGCGCGTTCGCCTCGGCCGCCATCAGGTCGTTGTCGCCCGCGTCGCGGGCCACCTTGAGCAGCACGTCGCCGGACTCGTACAGGTCGGCCAGGTCGCCGCGGGCGACGAGCGGCCCGCGCCGGTAGCGACGGACCCGTCGCGCGCGGTCCGGTGTGCTCACCGCCGGTTCGGCGCCGCGCCGCTGGTAGAGCTCGGCCAGGCGGGCCATGGCCTGGGTGGCGCTGTCTCTCTGCGCGTCGGTCACCGTGTCGGGGTGGACCAGTTTCGCCCACGTACGGTACGCGCTACCGGCGCGCCCCGGCGTGCCCTCGATGGTCAGCTCGGCGAAGCTGCTCGCGGCGGCGATCCGGGCGGCCGCCTCCTCGAAGGTGACTCCGGTGGACGCGGACGACTGTCTCATCTGACGGTGTCCTCCCTGGTCGGCCGCAGCAGCGCGGGGTGCAGCGAGACCGCGTCACCGGCGCGGTAGAGCTTGGCCCGCGGCCCGCCGCGCTCGCCGCCGCGCGCCGCGGTGGCGCCCGTGCTCTCCACGAAACCGGGCACCGAGAGCACCTTGCGGTGGAAGTTGCCGGCGTGCAGGTCCTCGTTCCAGACCGCGGCGTACACCTGGCGCAGCTCGCCGACGGTGAACTCGGCGCCGACGAACGCGGTGGCCAGCGGGGTGTACTCCAGCTTGGCGCGAGCCCGCTCCAGACCCTCGGCGAGGATGAGATCGTGGTCGAAGGCCAGGTCCTTCGCCTCGTCGACGGCCACCCAGTACGCCCGTGCGGCGTCCGAGCCGGCGACCGGCTCCGGCAGGTGCGGTGCGAAGGCCAGGTAGGCGACCGAGACGATGCGCATCCGCGGGTCCCGGCCCGGGTCGCCGTACGTCTTGAGCTGTTCCAGGTGGACGCGTTCGAGGGGTCCCTCGTCGCCGGGTGTCAGTCCGGTCTCCTCGGCGAGCTCGCGCAGGGCCGCGGTCTCCAGCGACTCCTCTTTGACGAACCCGCCGGGCAGCGCGCGGTGCCCGGCGAAGGGCGGCGCGCCCCGTTCGACCAGCAGCACGCAGAGCCGGTTGTCCCGGATGGTCAGAGCGACCACGTCGACCGTCACCGCGACGGCGGGGTAGTCCCGCGGGTCGTAACCGGCCAGGAAGTTCGCCTCGTCCATCCGTACACCTCCGTTGTTCTCAAACTGAGTAAGACTCGATGTGAGAACAACCTAGCGCCGGGGTCGGCCCGATGTCAACGCGGCCGGGCACGGAAAAGCCCGCCGCCTCACCGGGAGGCGACGGGCTTTATGGTCGGAATCGGTCAGGCGTTCTGGTACGTGAGGCAGTCGGCGCGATCGGCCGAAGCGCCCACGGTAATGGCCGGCGCCTGACATTCCAGGTTCTTGTTGTACGTGCAGTCGGCACGCTTGCAGGCGCCCACCTGAGCGGTCGCCACCCCCATGCCGCCGCTCAGTCCGGACCCGACGAACGTGTCACACTCCGCGTTCACGTCCCCGATCGTGATCGCGAAAGCGGTGCATCCGTCGTGGTTGTAGCCACAGTCCGTGACCGTGCAGGTCTGGACCCGGGGCATGTTCATCATCTGGGTCATGGCGCTCTCCTCTGGCATCCCGGTTTCTCGGCCGATTCGAATGTAACCATTGTTGCGGCCGTATACACAATTCCGGCCCGGTTGTTCTCAGAAATCAGGAATGTTTAGGGAAGCCTTGCCTCCATCTATTTAGGTAAGGCAAGCCTCAGTGAAAAGAATGTGTTTGCCGCGCCATTATCGGGGTACGCCCGCTGTTTCGCCCCGGTTCGCGCTGCGGGGGTCCCTCAAGCTCGGGCACACCTGGCTTTTCACTCAAGTTGTTCACTCTAGGCAATTAGCCGCATACTCGGCGTTACGCTCCCTTGCGAGACGGCCCGGCAGGCGAAGTCCGCTTGGGCCCCTACCTATCCCGAGACGTGGCCCTCTGGGGCCCGTAGGAGGACCTCGCATGCGTAAGTCCCAGTCAAGATTCCGGCGGAGGTTGTTCCACGCCGGAGCTGCGTCGGTGGTCGCGGCCGCCGCAGCGGCAGTGGGCGTGGCCACGCCCGCCTTCGCGGCAGTCACCGTATCGCCCACCGGCTCCCTGACACCCGGTGCGCCGATCACCATCACCGACTCGACCGCGCCCTACACGGTCGGCACGGTGCAACTGCTCTTCAGCCAGTCCGCCTGCACGACCTACAGCACCAGCGGCAACATCGCCGTGAGCGGCTCGGCGTCGAGCACCTCCATCGTGTCGGTGACCGTTCCGCCGGCGATCACCGCGGGCTCCTGGTACGCGTGCGTCTACGCCGCTGCCACCGGCTCGTCGCTGACATCGGCCTCCCTGACGATCGTCAACCCGGTGACGCCGCTCGCGGGTCCGGCCACCGGCACCATGACACTGACGACGACCGGGTCGTTCACCGGTGCCACCACCCTGGGCACCTACTTCTCGACGTCGTCATGTGGCTCCACGTACTCGACGACCAACGTGGCCGCCGCGGCGACGACCCGTAAGGACGCCGACACGGCGACCCTGACGATCCCCAGCACGATCACGCTGAACAGCAACGCGTCGCGGTTGTACTACGTCTGCACGTACGGTGGCACGACCGCGGGGACCAGTGCTCTGATCACCAACGGTACGTACACCCTCGCGCCGCTGGTCACGCTGGGCACCACCAGTGGTGTCTCCGGTGGTGGCAACACCATCAACATCACCGTCCCGACGACCAGCCCGGTGATCACGAGCGCGACGATGGCCAAGGCCGGGTTCGCCCCGTCGGCGACCGGTTGCCCGACGGCCTGGGCGAGCCTCGACGCGACGCGGCAGACGACCGTGACCAGGACGACGGCCACCACGGCCAACACGACCGGCACGGTGACGATTCCGACCGGCGTCGGTGGACCGAACGGTTCCACCTTCCAGTTCTGCCTCTACGACACCGCGGGTACCACGCTGGTGGCCGCCAGCGCCGCGAGCGCGTACAGCGTGACGCTCTCCACGGCCACGCTGAACATGACCAGCGGTGCCGGTGCCAACTCCGGCACGGTCCTGACGATCACGTCGGCGAACTCAAGCGCCTTCACGACCGCCACCAGCCCGGCCGCGACCTTCGTCCCGCAGACCACCACGGCGCTGACCTGCCCGGCCGTCTACACGACCACGGGCGCGACGGCGGCGGGTGACACGCGCAAGCTGACCAGCACCAAGGCCTCGGTCTCGCTGCCGGCCGCTACCGTCACCAAGGCGAACGGCCCGGCCTACACGGTCTGCGTCTACAGCTCCAGCAGCACCACGGACGGGAAGCTGCTGGCCGCCGCGACCTACACCGTCGTCGACGTGCCGGACCTCACCGGGGTCTCGCCGGTCTCCGGCCCGCCCGGTGGCGGCAACGTCGTCGTCCTGACCGGCACCAGCCTGCCGGAGAGCATGACCGGAACCTCGATCACCATCGGTGGTGTCGCGGTGCCGACGGCGAGCATCACGCTCACCAGCACGAGCAGTATCTCGGTGAAGGTGCCGGCACACGCCATGGGCTCGGCGAACATCGTGCTCACCAGTACGAACGGCAGTGACACGCTGGTCGGCGCGTACACCTACGTCAACAGCCTGACGGTCACGCCGAACACCGCGCCGAACACCGGCACGGTAACGCTGGACATCTTCGGCACCAACTTCTCCACCGACTACACCTTCACCAGCCCGACGGCGCTCACCAAGTCGCACGTCTACCTGGTCAAGGGTGACTGGAACGGCGGCGGTGCCTCGACCAGTCTCCGGAACAACGTCAACGCCGCCGCCGACTGCGCCAGCGTGCTGGTCGTCGACGACACCGAACTCATCTGCACGCTGGATCTCACCCGGGCTCTGAACGCCGACGGCACCCAGGCCGCCTACAGCGACGCCGCCCGCACCAACGTCGCCGCTGTCGGCGCCGCGTCGAGCACGGTCCTCGTCGCGACCAGCACCACCGCGTTCACGTCGGCGGACATCGGCAAGGCCGTGTCCGACTACAACAGCACGGACGAGGACATCCCGACCGGGGCGACCATCATCGCCGTCACGGGTAACACGGCGGTCCTCTCCGACGCCGTCACCGCCGACGGCGTCACCGCGGTCGACATCGGCGTCATCCGTGACGCCGTCACGGCGGCCGGCGTCACCGGTGCCATGACACTGACCGCGGCGACCGGCACGTTCACGTCGGCGGATGTCGGGCGCGTCGTGACCGACGACAACACGACGGACAACGACATCCCGTCCGGCACCTACATCACGGGTGTCAACAGCACGGGTACCACGGCGACGCTGTCGCAGGCCGTCCTCACCGACGGCGTGGCCGCGGTCGACATCACGTCGAGCAACGCGGTACCGCCGGGTGCCTACAACGTCGTGCTCGTCAGCAACGCGGTGCCCACCGG
This sequence comes from Actinoplanes sp. NPDC051851, assembly GCF_040681165.1. Taxonomy (NCBI): domain Bacteria; kingdom Bacillati; phylum Actinomycetota; class Actinomycetes; order Micromonosporales; family Micromonosporaceae; genus Actinoplanes; species Actinoplanes sp. NPDC051851. Next base: position 106,241 of record NZ_JBFAYF010000008.1, read on the forward strand.
CACCGGCACGAGCAGTGTCGTGTCGAGCGGCTCCACCTTCACGGTGTCGGCCTTCTGACCCGGCCTCGCCACTGGACGGACGATTAGGAGAACGGCCCGGAGCCTCGGCTCCGGGCCGTTCGCATGGGGGGCGGGGCGCTATCGAAGCTGGGCCCACTTCCGGTCGAGAAGCTCGATCGTTTCCGCAGCCTTCGGCCGGCCCTCCTTGACCACTGCGATGGCGACGACGCTCTTCGTCGCGGAGGTTCGCCAGCACATCATCATCGTGGGCCGGATCTTCGGCTCCCTGTTGTTGCTGAAATGGAAGTTCTGGGTGCAGTGCCCGTCACCGACCTTCTCTCCGCGGTCCGCTGCCCAGAGGAGCTCCCGCTGTCCGGTCAGGTCATGATCGGCGGTCACGTAACGGACCGTGCGACCCTCGTCGAGAGAGCCCTCGTCCGTCGTCTCGACCTTCCCGGTGGGCAGTCCCTGCTTCGGAACCAGCGGGCCGGCCGGCGGATAGCCCTCCTTCGCGGCCTTCTCGCGGGCCTCGCGAATCTGTTCCTCGACCGACTTGGTCCTCGACGGGGTGGGCTCGACCGCCTGGACCTTTCCGGCCTTCGCGCCCTCGTTTGAGGACGGGGACGGGGACGAGACGGCCGAGGCCGAGGCCGACGGCGAGTGCCGGACGAGCGGGGCGACCGCGGCCGGTTCCTCGATGGTGGTGCCGGTGCGCTGGAGGTACCAGGTGGTGACGGTGTAGGCGCCGGCGCCGAGGACCGCGGCGAGTCCGACGGCGCCCGCGGCCAGCCGGGCCCGTCTCGCCAGGACCGAGGGGTGGGGATCGACCGGCGGCTCGTCGTAGACGCCGTCGTCGCCGGGCCGATCGTCATCGTGGGACATGGCTACTTCCTCAGTGGTCGGCTTCCGGCACACCGCTCCCGGCGGTGGGCCGCTTCAAAGGCCCATGCTCGCAACCCTTCGGACATAGCGCTCTAAAACCACCAAGACGGACCTGTGAGTTTCCCGAGAAGAGGATTTCGGGTTTTCGGGAGAAAGGGTCTGAAACGGACTTAGGCTGCCCGGGGAGCGATACGGCCGGGAGGGCATCAACGATGAGACACAGCGTGCAGGGCTTCCGAACGCGTGCCGGGCTCGCCTCGGTGACGGCGACCGTCCTGGTCATGGCCGGTGCCGCCGCGCCCGCCGCGGCGGCACCGCTCTCCATGACGCTGAGCAGCACCAACGGGCCCAGCGGCGGCGGCAACTCGGTCATCGGGACGGTCACCGCGACCGCGAACGTGTCCAGCCCGTTCGCCGCCGGCACCACCCCGACCGTGCAGTTCCAGGCGGGCACCTCGTGCGGGGCGATGGCGAAGGCGGTCACCCAGATCGCGGTCAGCGGCACCACCACCTCGGCCGGCGTGCTCACCGTGGACCCGGACACCGTGAAGCGGATCTCCACCACGAAGATCGCTTTCGTGGTGCCGTCGAGCTCGTATCCGGCGACCGTGGACGGGTCGACCAGCACCGTCAACACCACCGGCCTGGTCCTGATGGGCACGCAGACGACGGCGAAGTGGAGCGTCTGCGTGTACGACAGCGCCTCCACCACGTCGAGCGCGCTGATCGCGTCCACCACGTACACCATCGCGGTACGCCCCAAGATCACCGCCATCCTCCCGGCGAGCAGCCCGGCCGCCGGTGGCCAGAGCGTCACCGTCAACGGGGTGGGCTTCGGCACCGGGACCGGGACCAGCGCGACCACCGCGAACATCGGGGGCGTCTCGCTCACCGGCATCAAGGTGGCGAGCACCGGCACCAGCTTCACCGGCGTGACCGGCGCCCGGGCCGCGGGCACCGGGCTGGTGCTGACCGTGAACACCCCCGGCGGCCAGGTGACCAGCAGCGATCCGGACAACAACGGCCTGGTGCAGGACAGCGACGACAGCACCGTGGACGCGCCGATCCTCTTCACCTACAGCAACGGCATCACGATCCAGCCGAGCACCGGCGTCTCCAACACCAAGGTGGACATCGACGTGAAGGGCGTCGGGTTCTCCTCACTGACCTTCAACAGCGGCGATTCCGGTACGCCCACCGACACCAAGGCACACATCTTCCTGGTGAAGGACGCCTACGTGGCGGCGAGCAACCGGGGTGTCGCCGAGTGCAAGAAGATCCTGATCATCAGCAACAACGAGGTGGTCTGCACGCTGGACCTCACGGCGAACGCGCTGAACCCCTCGGACAGCTCGGCCGGCAGCGCCCTGGTGCCGGACGGGACGTACACGATGACCGTGGTGGCGACCGGGGACAGCTCGGCCACCACCGACGCGGTGAACGCCACCATCCTGAGCAGCGGCGCGACCTTCACCGTCGGCCCGTACTAGAGACGAGGTTTTTCTCGAGATCGCCACCGTGACGCAACCGTAGGCGAACCGCCCTCGAACCTCCCTTCCCGGAGCTTGGTCCTCGACCACCAACGGGGAGGGCAGGTCGAGGATGAAGGTTCAGCTGCGCAGGTATGCCGCCGGAGTCGTCGCGACGGGTGCACTGGCCGCGGTGGCCGCGTTCGCGCTGCCGTTCGGTGACGCCGACTGGGCGCCGGTCACCTACGGCCTGACCGAGAGCCCGGCCGCGATCGTGCCGGCCACGGTCTCGGCGCAGAAGCCGGCCCGGGTCGTCGGCACCACCCTCGACCAGCACGGCCGCCCGGTCGTCACGGTCACCGAGGCGACCGACCGGGGCGCCGCCGAGAAGCTGGTCGAGGCCGCGCAGAACGCCGACCGCGCGGTCGGCGTCGAGATCGACGCGCGGACGCACGTGCTGGACGCGCCGGCCGGCAACGACCTGTACCGCGCCCAGCAGTGGGGCCTGGCGAAGACGCACGCCCCGCAGGCCTGGCAGCGGTCGACCGGCGCGGGCGTCATCGTCGCGGTGCTCGACACCGGCGTGGACGCGCACCAGATCGACCTGTTCGGCAAGGTGCTGCCCGGCTGGGACGCCGTCGCCGACAAGCCGGGCGGCACCATCGACCCGCACGGCCACGGCACCCACGTCGCCGGGACCATCGCCGCGAACACCGGCAACACCATCGGGGTCTCCGGGTTCGCGCCGAACGCCCGGATCCTGCCGGTCCGCGTCCTGGAGAAGGACGGCAGCGGCTACATGTCGAACACCGCCGAGGGCATCGTCTGGGCCACCGACCACGGCGCCCAGGTGATCAACATGTCGATGGGCTCGCCGGGCCGGACCGCCGCGGTCACCAACGCCATCGCGTACGCCCGGGGCCGGGGTGTCGTGGTCGTGGCCGCCGCCGGGAACGAGCGCGCCGACGGCAGCCCGACCAGCTGGCCGGCCGCCGACCCGGGCGTCATCGCGGTCGCCGCCACCGACCCGGCCGACCACGTCGCGCCCTTCTCCAACGCGGGCCCGTACGTGGACGTCGCCGCGCCGGGCGCCCGGATCATGAGCACCTACCCGTCCGCGCTGGGTGCCAGCTTCGTGTCGATGAGCGGCACCTCGATGGCGTCCCCGCAGGTCGCGGCGCTCGCCGCGCTGCTCAAGGCGTACCGGCCGGCGCTCACCCCGGACCAGGTGGAGCGGGCGATCACCGGCACCGCGGCCGACCTGGGCCCGGCCGGACGGGACGACGACTACGGGTACGGCCGGATCGACGCGGCCGCCGCGCTGGCCGCCGTCACCCCGGCCACCAAGGCCCCGGTCACCAAGGCCCCGGTCACCACGAAGGCTCCGACCAAGGCTCCGGCCACCACCAAGGCCCCGGTCACCACGAAGGCCCCGGCCAAGGCCCCGACCAGGGCGCCGAGCAGTGTCCCGGCGACCACGGTTCCGGCCGCCGTCCCGGCCACTCCGAGCGCGACGGTCACCCCGATTCCGGCCACCACTACGTCTGACTAATAGCGCGCCGATGCGGCGGGGTCCCGGCCCCGCCGCATTTCGAATTTCCGCCGCTCATCGGGCGCTAGGCTCCGTCCGGGACCCCCACCCACACCCGTGTTCGAGAACGGTCGGAGGACCGTGGGAGGGCCGCCCCATGCCTGAATTCAGCGGAGCGAAGAAGAACAAGCGAAAACTCCGGAGCGCCGGCCTCGTCGCCGGGCTCGCCACCGCCGCCGTGCTGGTCGCGCCGCAGCTCGCGCTCGCCGGTGCCGGCACGGTGACGCCGTCACTGGTCGCGCCGGGCGGGACCGCCAAACTGGCCGACAGCGCGCTCACCGCCACCACGACCATCGTGCTCGCGACGGCCGCCAGCTGCCCCAACACCTACCCGACGGCGGGGGCGAACGGCGCCAGCCCGTGGCCGGCCACGACCCAGGGCGCCCCGTCCGGCGGCGCCATCACGTTCACCCTGCCCAGTGCCGTGGTGGCGGGCACCGGTGGCGTCATCCGCAGCTACCTGGTCTGCGCCTACGCCGGGAGCACCAGCACCAGCGCCCAGCTGAGCACCAGCACGGTCAACGTCGGTGTCGCGGCCACCGCGAGCCCGATCTTCGGCCCGTCCGGCGGCGGGAACACGGTGACCGTGACCGGCGGCGCCAACAACACGATCTTCACCGGTGTGACCGCGCCCGGAGCGCTGCTGAGCACCACGGCCTGCCCGTCCGCGTACGGCTCCACCCCGGCCCTCGCCGCCCCGGTGACCCGGATCTCGGACAATTCCGCGAGCCTCACGGTGCCCACCGGGGCGACCTCCTCGGGCGGTATGACCCCGTACAACATCTGCCTCTACGGCGGGACGACCGCCACCAGCGCGCTGCTGTCGCTGGCCACCTACACCGTCTCGGTGGCGGTGCCCAGCCCGGCGAGCGGCCCGGCCGGCACCGCGTCGGCGCCCGGGATCCTGGTGACCGCGAGCTCCCCGATCTTCACCGGCCTGAGCAGCGTCGGAGCGTCCTTCTCGCTCGGTGGCTCCTGCGGCGCGGTCTACAACGCGGTCAGCACGGCGCCGGCCTCGCAGACCAACGTGCCCGCGACGGCCGCCCGGCGGATGAGCAACACCAGGATCGCGGTGACCCCGCCGTCGCTGGCCACCAACGACAGCACGTACCAGCTCTGCGTCTACAACGGCAACACCGGTGACGGCACCACCGGCGCCGCGCTGATCGCCAGCACGCTGTACAGCACCACCACGGTGCAGACGCTGAGCGCGGTGACGCCGAGCGCCGGCCCGGCCGCCGGTGGCAACCAGGTGACGGTGACCGGCACCGGCTTCCCGACCACGGCGGGCTCGATCACGGCGACCCTCGGCGGCGTGCCGCTGACCGTGACGCCGGTGAGCAGGACCGCCTTCACCGCGATCGTGCCGGGCCGCGCGCCGGGCGGCAACGTCGCGCTGGTGGTGACCACCACGGCCGGCCAGGCCACGCTGCAGAGCGCGTACTCGTTCCTCGCCTCGGTGACCAGTTCGCCGAACACCGCGCCGAACACCGCGGCCACCGTGGACGTGGTGATCGACGGATCCGGTTTCCAGAGCGCCACCTGGAACTCCGGCAGCCTCGGCGGCGCACACCTCTACCTGGTCGAGGGCACCTACAACGGCGCCGGCGTCGGCACCAACAAGTACGGCGCGCAGGGCCGGGCCAACCCGCCGGTCCAGGAGTGCACCGCCGTCCTGCCGCTCTCCGACACCCAGGCGGTCTGCAGCCTGCAGCTGAACCGGCGGTTCAACGGCGCGGGTACCGGGGTCCTCTCGCCGGCCGCCCGGACCACCCAGCTGACCACCACGAGCGGCAGCCGGGTGGTCAACTTCCTCAACGGCGTCAGCCGGCTCGACATCGGCACCTCCGTGGTCAGCAGCTGGGTGCCGCCGAACACCGTGATCGTGGACGTCTGGAACGGCACCACCGCGCTGCTCTCGGCGGCCCCGACGATCAACGGGGTGGACATGTACGCGACGCTCGTCCCGGCGAGCTCCAGCCGGTCCACCACGCTCACCGGGCTGACCTCCGGCTCGACCAGCGCGACCGGCCTGACCTCGGCCGACGTCGGCGCGACGGTGGTCTTCACCGACTACTCCTCCTCGTCGACGGTCAGCACCACCGTGGACAGCGTGAGCGCGTCGACCGGCGTCGCGACCCTGCACGATCCGGTCACCATCACCGAGACGACCGCGACGGTGCAGGTGTACCAGCCGCTCACCTACCTGCCGGTGCCGAACGGCGTCTACCAGATGACGTACGTCAGCAACGGCAGGGCCGACGCGTCCGGATCCGATCAGGACTACAACCAGAGCGTGCTCTCCAGCAGTTCGGTGTTCACCGTGGCACCGTTCTGACCGGCCCGGCTCGACGGAACGGCCCGGAACCGCTTACCTCGGGTTCCGGGCCGTTCCGTACCTCGGAGCGGGTCAGTTCAGGCGGGACCACTCGCGGACGACGACGCGGATGTTCTCGGTCAGATCCGGATCGCGGGCCGGGTCGGTGGCCAGCGCCACCACGCTGCGGTTCGCCGAGGTGCGCCAGCAGAGCAGCCCCGGTCCGCCGGTGCCCGGGCGGAGCCGGCGGGTGCAGGTCACGCCGCTGCCCACGTCCTCCCCGGCGTCGTCCGCGAGCATCATGTCGGCGTGGCCGGTCAGGTCGTACCGGGCGCTGGAGAGCCGGACGGTGGTGCTGCCGCTGTGCACGATCCGCTGGTAGACCGGACCGCTGGCGACCTCCGCGCCGGGTGCCTGCGCGATCTTGCCGCGTGGCAGGTCCGCCTCCGCCCCGGCGGCGGCGGACGCGAGCGCCTGCAGGGGATCGAGGGACTCGCTGGGCGCCGGGATCGGGCTCCGCTTGGCGGGTACGGCCCGCCGGGTGCCCCGTGACGTGGGCGCCACCTCCCGTACGCCCGATTCGCGCGCCCGGGCCGGTACCGCCGGTGCGGTGGTGTCCCGGGTCAGCGGCGCGAGTGCGGCCGGCTCCGGCAGGGTCGGCTGCTCGGCGTTCATCAGCTGGGTGACCAGGAAGCCCGCCCCGGCCAGCACCGCCGCCGCCCCGGTCACCGCGACGAGGGCCTGTTTGCGGCGCCGGTTCCGTCGTTCCGACGTGGCGGTGATGGCCGTGGCCGAGGCGTACAGGCGCCCTTCGGGTACGGGGCCGTGCTGTTCGTCGTCGGTCATGTCACCGTCCTCACGGATCTGGGCAGCGGGCGTCGTGAACCCCCATGCTCCCAAAGACAGGGACATATGTGGCCAGAATCCGCGAGACGGGCATTAGGTCATGGGTGTACGCACGACGCCGCCGTACGCATAGGTGAGCGTCGGGTTCTGGTCACCGGCGTCACCCGGAAAGGGAACCTGAGGCTTCGGCGGTTGACCTCGGATTCGGGTACGCGCATCGTTTGCTGCACACGGGTGCGATGGCGGACGGACCCGGAACCGCTCCGCCGTGCCCGGGTCCAGGGAGGGAGGCCCCATGCGCGGTGTGGAGACGACCGGTGCCGAGGAGCATCTCGCGGCCCGGCCCTCCTGGGACTGCCGTGCCTGCGGGCGCCCATGGCCCTGTGACCCGGCCCGTGAGCTGCTGATCCACTCGCACAGCCGGGTCGATCTGGCCGTCGTGATGTGGAACCACCTCGAGGAGGCGGCGCGGGACATGCCGCACGCGCCGGCCTCCGAGCTGTTCGACCGGTTCCTGCGCTGGACCGAGTGAACGGCGGAAACGGGTGGCTTCGCGCGTACCGCGGATGTGATCGTGGCCGGATGGGACAACCCGGCCTGACCACCGACCGCCTCCGGCTCGTCCCCCTGGGGGACGAGCACCTGGAGGACCTGATCGCCCTGGACGCGGACCCGGAGGTGACCCGGTTCCTCTACGGGCGGCCCCGCACCCGGGACGACGTGATCGCCTCGCACGCCGAGCGGATGGCGCTGGGGCGGCGGGTCGACGGGCTCGGCTACTGGGTGGCCGTCGAGGAGGGCGTGTTCGCCGGGCTGATGATGCTGCCGCCCGGCCGGGATCCGGGGACCGCCGAGCTGGGCTACCGGATCCCCCGGCGGCGGTGGCGGCGGGGGATCGCGAGCGAGGCGTCGCGCGCGCTGCTGCGGCACGGCTTCGCGACGGTCGGGCTCGAGCGGGTGTACGCCCAGACCATGGCGGTGAACGTGGGCTCGCGCGCGGTGATGGACGCGGTCGGCCTGCGATACGTGCGCACCTTCCACGAAGAGTGGCCGGACCCGCTGCCTGGCGCCGAGGAGGGCGAGGTGGAGTACGAGATCACCCGCGCGATGTGGACGCTCGGCGGGGGTCCCCGGGGTTCTGGCGAATAGGGAGAAGCGCTCACGTAGGGCGGCTAGTCTGCGATTGCCTATGTGAGGAGATAATTGATGATTTCGCGCTACATATCGGTCGCGATCGCCGCCGCCGGCCTGGCCCTGCTGCCCGCCGCCACCGCCGCCCAGGCCGCCCCGCCGCCGGCCCGGGACGCCGCGTTTCTGCAGGCCGCCCACCAGACGAACCTCGCGGAGATCGAGGTCGGCCGGATCGCCTTCACGAGGACCAAGGATCCGCAGGTCAAGACGCTGGCCGCGGCCCTGATGCGGGACCACATCCACCTGGACGCCGACCTCTACAAGACCGCCCGCGAACTGAGCGTCTTCCTGCCGGTCGAGCCGACCGAGGCGCAGCAGGCGCTGGCCGAGCGCTACCGGGTCGCGGGCGCCGACACCTTCGACGAGTACTTCATCACCACGCAGCTCGCCGGTCACCGGGACGCCCTGCACCTCGCCGCGGACCAGGTCGAGAACGGCCGCCTCGCGCCGGCGACGGAGATCGCCGAGCAGGCCACCCCGGTCATCGAGCGCCACCGCCTGATGCTGCGCCTGGCCGCGGGCGCCGAGAAGCTTCCGGGGTACGCCACGCCGGGCGGCCGCCGGCAGTGAGACCGGCCGACCATGCGCCAGCTCTGCGCGGAGGCGAGCGCGAAACCGAGGGCGCTGGGCAGCACGGTGAGCGCGGCGTGCAGCGGGGACCAGCCGAGGCCCTCCGGCAGGTACAGGGTGATCACCAGGGTGCCGGAGAGCGACGCGCCGAACTGGAACATCGCGGTCAGCACGCCCGGGCCGCTCGCGTCCGGTGAAGAGCTCCTGGATGAGCCCGTACACCTGCGGGTCGACCGTTCCCGCCCCGATGCCCTGAACGAGTCGCGCCACCGCGACCACCCACGGTTCACCGGCGGTCCCGGCCACCACGCTCGCCGCGGAGAAGAGCGCGATGCCACCGGCGAAGAGCCGTTTCCGCCCGTACGCGTCACCCCGGCGGCCCGCGGGCACCAGGGCAAGCCCGAAGGCGAGCGAGTACCCCGCGGTGATCCACTGTGTGGTCGCTGCGCTCGCGCCGAGGGCGGTGCGCAGGGCCGGCACGGCGGTGTCGAGGCTGGACTGGTCGAGCAGCGTGGTGAAGGCGGCGGCCAGGCAGGCGGCGAGCGTGATCCTGTCGCGGCGTGTCACCGCCTGACGTTATCTATATAAAGCCTATAGGTGCGATGGGATTCGCTGGCCGTTTTCGTTCAGGTCTTCAGCGCAGGCCGATGACTGCCGCGTCGGTGCCGCCCCGCCAGAGCACGCCGCTCTCCCGGAAACCGGCGGCCCGCAGCGCCTCGACGTGCCAGCCCACCGGCGGGTTGAAGTCCTCGCTGTGCCCGGTCGGGTAGATCTGCTGCCGCTCCACCGCCTTCGCGGCCAACTGCTCGTCCGCGGCGGCCCGCGCCCACCAGTCCGCCCAGGAGGTGGCCGCGCCGGAGGCGTACCGGGCCTCGCGCTCCACCCGCGCCCGGTCCTGGAGCAGCCCGGAGAGCTCGGACAGCCCCTCGTCGGCCATGTGGTCGGCGTTGACGAAGACGCCGCCCGGCCGGAGGACCTCGCGGACCTCGGCGTAGAGCGCGGCGGTCCGCTCGGCCGGCAGCCAGTGCAGCGCGGTCGCGGTGAGCACCGCGTCGAAGCCCTCGTGCGGCAGCTTCGCCCGCCAGCCCGGGTCGCCCAGGTCGGCGCCGACGATGACGGCCCGGTCGTGCAGCGAGCCCTCGGCGATGGTCAGCAGCACCGGGTCCTGGTCGAGAACGGTCACCTCGGCGCCGGGGAAGCGGGCCAGCGTGCGCAGCGAGATGGTGCCGGTGCCGCCGGCCAGGTCGAGCAGCCGCGGCGCCCTCCCGTCGGTGACCGCGGCGACGGCGGTCAGCATCGCCGCGAACCGGTGCTCGCGGTCCGGCATGAACGCCTCCTGCTGCGCGTCCCAGGACTCCTGCCAGATCGCGGCGTTCTTCAGGTAAGTAGTCATGCCGCTGATGCTAGTTACATCGAGGGCTCCCGTCACCCCTTACATGTCATCACCGATCCCGATTGCGGTCCTTACATCGCGGCCCTGGATCGCGGCGGCCATCAGGTCCGGGAACGCGTCCGGGGTGCAGGCGAAGGCCGGGACGCCGAGCGCGGCCAGCGCCGCCGCGTTCTCGTGGTCGTACGCCGGGGCACCCTCGTCGGAGAGCGCCAGCAGCACCACCACCCGCACCCCGGCGGCGGTCATCTCGGCGACCCGCCGCAGCATCTGCTCCCGGTCCCCGCCCTCGTACAGGTCGCTGATCAGCACGAACACGCTGTCCCGGGGCCGTCGGATGAGCTGCCGGGCGTACCCGAGCGCGCGGTTGACGTCCGTCCCGCCGCCCAGCTGCGTCCCGAAGAGCACGTCCACCGGATCGCCGAGCCGCTCGGTCAGGTCCACCACCGCGGTGTCGAAGACGACCAGCGACGTGCGCAGCGACCGGATCGAGGCGAGCACCGAGGCGAACACCCCGGCGAAGACCACCGACGCCGCCATCGAGCCGGACTGGTCCACACAGAGCACCACGTCCCGCTGCACGGCGCTGCTCCGCCGCCCGTATCCGATCAGCCGCTCGGGGATCACCGTCCGGTGCTCGCTCCGGTAGTGCCGGAGGTTGGCGCGGATGGTGCGGTCCCAGTCGATGTCGGCGTGCCGGGGCCGGCCGATCCGGGCCGCCCGGTTCAGCGCGCCGGTCACCGCGGCCCGGGTCCGCTGCTCGATCCGGCGCTCCAGCTCGGCGACGACCGTACGGACCACCTGGCGGGCGGCGTCCCGGGCGGCGTCCGGCATCACCCGGTTCAGCGAGAGCAGCGTGCCGACCAGGTGCACGTCCGGCTCCACCGCGGCGAGCATCTCCGGTTCCAGCAGCAGCCGGGTGAGGTCGAGGCGTTCGATCGCGTCGGCCTGCATCACCTGCACGACGGTGCCGGGGAAGTACTGCCGGATGTCCCCGAGCCAGCGCGCCACCCTCGGCGCCGAGCCGCCCAGCCCGGCGGACCGGCTCTCCGCCCGCCCGGAGGAGGTGTCGTAGAGCGCGGCCATCGCGGCGTCCATGGCCTGATCACGCCCTTCGGTGGGGCCGAGCGGGTCCTCGGCCGCGGCGCCGAGCACCAGTCGCCAGCGCCGGTGCCGCTCCCGTTCCTCCTCGCCGGGATCAGCCATCGCTCTCCGCCCGGCCCGCCGGGTGGAACGCCACCCCGGGGACCGCGCGCTCCACCGCGCCCGGAACCGGCCGGTCCGCCCCCGCACCCGGGTGCGAGAACGCCACCACCGGCGGCGCACCGCCCGTCACCACCCCCGGCGCCACCGCCGTCACCTCGGAAAACATCGCCGTGATGTCACTCATTCGTCCTCCTCGACTCGTAGGTCACGTCCGAGCAGTGCCGCCAGCACCGGCAGCACGCCCGCCGCTCGTTCCCCGTCCACCGGGATCTCATGCGCCGGATCCGCCGACCGGGGTCCGGCCACCCGCTCCCCGATGGCCCGCCGCTCACCCGGGTCGAAGCTCCCGAACGTCCGCCGCAGCAGCGGCAGCACACCGTCGAAAGCCTCGGCCGGGATGTCCGCCAGCCAGCCGCCGACCAGATCGAGCAGCGCCTCGTCGTGCACCAGCAGCAGCCCGCCGCCGGCCAGGAACCCCTCCACCCAGGCCGCCCCGTGCGCCGGCGGGGTGCCCACGGTCAGCGGCAGCCGCAGTCGCCGCCGCACCTCGGCCGCGTCGAGCCGACCCGCGTCCAGCAGCAGCCGGGTGAGCCGCCCGGCCGGCAGCCCGTGCAGGTCCGGCCGGCGCGCCAGCCCCTCGATCGTGGTCAGCCAGAGCTCGCGCGGCTCGTCGCCGGCGAGCAGGGCGACCGCCGCGTGCACGCCGTCCATCCCGTCCCGCAGCCGTTTCGCCGCGTCGTCGGCGAGCGACCCGGCCGCCGACGGGAGCCCGGCGCAGATCCGCTTCAGCAGGCCGGCGGTGACCGTCACCAGCCCGGCCACGCCGGTACGCCGGACGTCCCCGTACCGCAGGGTCCGGGCGAGCGCCGGCAGCGCCGCCATCAGGTGGTGCACGTCCGCGTCGAGCGCCGCCCGGGTGTCCAGCGCCGCCAGCACCCGCGGGTACGCCGCATCGAGATCCGCGAGCAGGCACGTCTCGACCAGCGCGGTGACCTCGGCGAGCGACGCCGCGTCCGCCGCGTGCCGGACCACCCGGGCGGTGGCCGCCGCGACCACGGTGGTGCCCCACATGCTGCCCTCGACCAGGCGTACCGCGAACTCGGGCTGCCAGCGCAGCCGCCACTCCTCCCGGAACGTGCCGGTGCCCCGATGCCCGCGCACCGGCTCGCCCCACGGCACGTCCAGCGTGCGCAGCCGGTGCAGCAGCCGGCTCCGCCGGAGGTCGGTCTCCCGGCGCAGGTCCAGGTCGAGCGCCCGCTCGGCCGCCTCCGGCTTGAGACGGAGCGCCCGCTGCTGCGCCGCCAGGTCCCGGGCCAGCGGCAACGCGGGCATCGCGTCCGGCACCGTGCCGAGTCGCTCGCCGACCACCAGCCGCCGCGAGATCAGCTCGCTCCGCAGCGGCTCCCCGTCGCACATCACCGCCTCGGCCGCCTCGGTCACCTCGGCCAGTCCCGCCAGCGGCCGCCCGCGCATCGCGGCCAGCGCCTCCGCCAGCCGGGTCGCCTCGATGACGTGCGCGGACGAGGTCGGCACGCCCTCCTCCCGCAGCACGCCGGCCGCCGAGACCAGCCACCGCGGCACGACGGCGTCCGCGCTGGCGAAGAGGTGGTGGTACCACCCCGGCGAGCTCACGCCCGCGCCGTATCCGGACCAGGACGCCAGCCGCCCGTACGTCCACGGCACCCAGGTGAACGCGACCTTCCCCTTCCGCCGCCCCCGCAGCAGCGCCGCGTCGTCCTTGGCGGTCACCCTCCGGGTCAGCGCCGGCACGTGCCAGGCACCGCAGACCACCGCGATGTGCCGGTGCTCCCGCCGGGCCTCGCGCAGCACGGTCCGCATGTACGCCTCGCGCAGGAGATCGCCGGGATCCTCCGGCGCGTCCTCCCGGATCGCCGTCATCGCCTCCGCGATCGCCGGGAACGCCGGCACGCCACGATGCTCGACGACGTCCTCCCACCAGCGTTCCGGGTCGTCGTACCCGGCCGCCGCCGCGAGCTCCCCGATCGGGTCCACCGGCCGTCGCGGTCCTCCGGCCCGCTCATCGCCGGTCACCCCAGGCGGTTCGCCGCCCTCTGTCGTCTCCCGTACGACCTCAGCCCGGGTCTCTCCGCCCGCTTCCCCCACGCCGGCGTCCTCGGCCCGGGTCGTCTCTGCGCCCGCTCGGTAGGCGAACGGGAGGTCGAAGAAGCGGACCGGGATCCCGCGGGCCACCGCCCAGCCGATCGCCTGCCACTCCGGGGAGAAGACGGCGAACGGCCAGAACGCGGCGAGCCGGGGATCGTCGGTCGCGTACCCGAGCAGCGCGACCGGCGGCTCCAGCCCTTCGTCGGCCACCCAGCGCACCAGTTCGTCGGCCTCGGGCGGCCCCTCCACCAGCAGGATCTCCGGCGGTTCCGCGTCGAGCGCCCGCAGCACCGCCCGCGCCGACCCGGGCCCGTGATGCCGAATCCCGTAGAACCGCTCCCGCCTCGCCTCCGCCGACAGCCCGTTCTCGTTCCCGCTGCCCTTCGCGTTCTCGTTGTCCTGGCCGTTCCTGTTCCCGTCCCTGTTCCCGTCCCCGCTCCCGTCCCCGCTCCCGTCCCCGCTCCCGGGCGGCCCGGTCTCCGGCGGCCCGGTCTCAGACATCGCGGGCGGCGCGGTAGAAGTCCAGCCAGCCGGGGCGCTCGCGGACCACGGTCTCCAGATACTCCCGCCAGACGACCGTGTCCGACGCCGGATCCTTGATCACCGCACCGGAGATCCCGGCCGCCACGTCACCCGGGTGCAGCGTGCCGTCCCCGAAGTGCGCCGCCAGCGCCATCCCGTTGGTGATCACCGAGATCGCCTCGGCCGTGGAGAGCGTGCCGGTCGGCGACTTGAGCCGGGTCCGCCCGTCCTCGGTCATCCCGGAGCGCAGCTCGCGGAAGACGGTCACCACCCGCCGGATCTCCTCCAGCGCGGCCGGCACCTCGGGCAGGTCCAGCGACCGCCCGAGCTGGGCGACCCGCCGAGCGACGATCTCCACCTCGTCCTCCGCGCTGGCCGGCACCGGCAGCACGACGGTGTTGAATCGCCGCCGCAGCGCGCTGGAGAGCTCGTTGACCCCGCGGTCCCGGTCGTTGGCGGTGGCGATCAGGTTGAACCCGCGCTCCGCCTGCACCTCGGTGCGCAGCTCCGGCACCGGCAGCGTCTTCTCCGACAGGATGGTGATCAGCGCGTCCTGCACATCGGACGGCATCCGGGTCAGCTCCTCCAGCCGGGCGATCGACCCGCCCCGCATGGCCCGCATCACCGGGCTGGGCACCAGGGCCGCGTCGGTCGGCCCGTCGGAGAGCAGACGGGCGTAGTTCCACCCGTACCGAATCGCCTCCTCGGCCGTGCCCGCCGTCCCCTGCACCAGCAGCGTGGAGTCCCCGGAGATCGCCGCCGCGAGGTGCTCGGAGACCCAGGTCTTCGCCGTGCCCGGCACCCCGAGCAGCAGCAGCGCCCGATCGGTGGCGAGCGTCGCGACGGCCACCTCCATCAGCCGCCGTGGCCCCACGTACTTCGGGGTGATCTTGGCGCCGTCCCCGAGCAGATAGGTGACCACCGCCTGCGGCGACAACCGCCACCCCGGCGGCCGGACCCGCTCGTCGGTCGCGCTCAGCAGCGCCAGCTCCTCGGCGTATTGCCCCTCGGCGTGCGGTCGCAACACGCTCACGAGTCCCCCCGATCATCGATCTCTCACCCGCACGCTATCCCCCGGGTCCGACACTTCCCGCGCCGCCCGCACCCGGCCCATCCCACCCGCTGCACATGCCGCATCTCCGCCCACTGCACCTACCGCGTCCGCGCCGGGCGCCGATGCCCGACCCACTGGTCAATTCCGGTCAGCTCCCGCACCGCGCTCGCGTCCATCCGCGCTCCCGCCCTCGCCCGACACGAAGTTATCCACAGGCGCCCCGCCAAGATCACCCAATGTCCGGCAGGATTCCCGTTGGGATGGGGGACTCCCCCGGTATGGGGTGGGCCCCCTCTCCGGAGGTTCGCTCCACCAAGATCCAAATCGATTCGTGATCTTCGATCGGGGTCGTGCGGGGCGCGGGCGGTTCGAGTTCACGATCATGCTCTGTGGAGGGCGGCCGGGATCCACGAACGGCGCCCGCGTTCTTCCGGCGCCCCTATGGCGGCTGTGCACGCACACGATCATCGTTGGTGTGCGCCCGCCGCCCCTGCAACCGCTTGATCGTGCTCACCTGCCGCCCGGCCGGCGCCGTTCGTGTGCGCCGCGCGCCGCGTCAAGATCACTGTTGCCGCCGGAGTGCC
Organism: Actinoplanes sp. NPDC051851; assembly: GCF_040681165.1. Classification (NCBI taxonomy): domain Bacteria; kingdom Bacillati; phylum Actinomycetota; class Actinomycetes; order Micromonosporales; family Micromonosporaceae; genus Actinoplanes; species Actinoplanes sp. NPDC051851. The sequence goes on from NZ_JBFAYF010000008.1 coordinate 121,987, forward strand.
CGCAGCACTGGACTGCCCGGAGCGCTGGACTGCCCGCAGCACTGGACTGCCCGGAGCGCAGGCGTGCTGGCGTGCTGGGCGCTGGGCCGGCGCATTCGTTCGTAGGGTGCGAGTGTCGACTGCTCGGACGGGGGCGCCGGCATCCGGAAACGGGTGGTCGCGCGGTGTCGTGGCCGGCGCGACGTCCCGCAGCGCCGGCCACGACGGTGGGAGAACGGGATCAGGCGGCGAGTTCGGCGAGCATCGAGCGGCGGAACGTGAGGGTGCGGGTCAGGTCGGCGATCGGGCGTACCCGGATCGGGTCCGTCTCGTCGGTGAGCTGTGCCGCCAGACGGGCCGTGTGGGAGTCGTAGGCCGGGGGCATCGCCACCGCCGCCGTGCGGCACAGCTCGCCGAGCTGCCAGGTGTGCCGGTCGCCGCGGGCACGCTGCTCGATCGTCGCCAGCACCGCGGCGCTCAGCGTGTCCGGCCACGGACCGGGGTGCAGGGTGAGCAGGCGCTGTGCGGTGCCCTCCCCGGTACGCAGCGCCTCCTCGGCCTGCCGGGCCAGCGCGTCCGGTGGCAGGACCAGGTGCAGGTCCCAGCGGACCGCCTCGCGCAGCGAACCGGCGTCCCGGTCGAGCAGCGCGGTGGCCCAGCGCGCGTCGCCCCGGACGATCGCGGCCTTCGCCCAGCCGTGCAGCAGCGGCGCCGACCAGTCGCCCGAGCGCGCCAGCGCCACATAGGACGCGGGCTCCAGCGCGTCCCACGACTCCGGGGGAGTGCCCGCCACGACCTCCTCGAGGAGCCACGCCCCGATCCCTGCGCCCTGCGACGGCGAGGCGCCGACGCCGTCCCGCCGGAGTCCGGCGTCCAGTTCCCCGGGTGGGCGCACCACCAGCCGGCCCGAGGGCGTGAGCGTCACCGCCGTGTGCGCCCGCTCCGCCATCCGCCGGCCGAGTGCCGCGCCGGGCAACTGCCGGAGCAGCCCGGAAGCGGTCTCCCGGACCTCTCGGCGCCGGTCGTCCAGGGCACTCTCCAGCAGCGGCTCGTCGGCGAGCGAGAGCCCGTCGGCGAACGTGCCGAGGAAGCGGGCCCGGTCCTCCGAGGACTCCTCCGCCCAGGTGCCGGTCAGCAGCTCGCGGCCCCGGGCGGGGTCGGTGCGGCGCAGGGCGGTGAGGTGGCCGAGGCGTTCCGCGCCGGACGCCGTCGGCCAGTCGGTGCCCGGCGCGGGCGCGGCCTCGTCGAGCAGCCAGCGCCAGTCGGCCCGCCGCCCGGCCAGCCAGGATCCCCGCCGTCCGGCGACCCGGGCGATCTCGGCGCGCACCGTGGTGTTGCGCCGCCCGGCGTCCAGCAGTGCGGGCAGCGTCACCGGCGGCACGACCCCGCCCCGGTCGGCGGCCGCCGCCAGCCACTGGGCGAGCAGTTCCTGCTCCACGTGGGCGCCGCCGGGCACGCCACCGCGCAGGATCCGGGCGAGCCGCTCGCCGGCCGCCACGGGTAGCGGCGGCCGGTTCTCCTCCGGTGCCGCCTCGACCGGGACCCGATCGGTATCGGCCACGAACCCGGCCCGCCGGGCGATCAGCGCCACCGCGGCCGTGTCCAGGAGATCACCCGCGGGGGAGAGCGCGATCCCCACCTCCCCGACGCGTACCGCAGTGCCCGCCCAGGGTCGCCGGGCCGTACCCACCAGGGCCGCCGCCAGGAGTTCCCGGGGCAGCTCCGCACCGCGCGCCCCAGCCTGGCCGGCCGTGGCCGTCCCCGGCTCCACGAACCGTCCGTCCACCCAGGCCCCCAGCGGCCGGACCCCGTCGGGTGACCACTGCGCCGCGACCGTCGCCGGGCGACCACCGGCCGCCGCGAGCAGCCACCAGGGCTCCCGCCACCCGGCCGCCAGCGGCAGCGCGTCACCGGCCGCGTCGACCAGGAACCCGTCGCCGGTCGGGGTGGCCGACTCCAGCAGCAGCGGTCCGTCGTACGCGAAAGGATCGACCGACAGCAGCGACGCCCAGCGGGAGAGACCGGCCCGGATCGACCCGCCACCGGCCGGGGAGCCGAACGGCTCGGACGCGCTCGCGCGGCCGGCGACGAGTGCCCGCAGCGCACCCGCGCCCGGATGGAAGCAGAGGTCGCCGCGGAATCCGGTGCCCGGCAGGAGATCGCCGGTGAGTGGCTGCCCGGGCCCGGCGAACTCCAGGACCAGCGCGAACCGGCCGGTGGCGACGCCGTGCAGCCATGTGCGGCGGGTGGTGAGCGGGCCCTCGTCGGCGTCGTGGCTCCCGAGCACCTGCCAGTGATCGGTGACGCGCGGGCCGGCCAGCACCTGCTCGGCGGGGACCGGGAAGCCGATCCGGGAGCGGACCGAGGCGGCCAGCGCGGGGTCGAGCGTGTCGAGCCGGGAGTGCGCGGTGACCAGCAGGCGCAGCATGGCGAGTTCGCCGAGCAGGCGGTCGGCCCAGTGCGGGCCGATCCCGGCGATGCCGGTGAGGCGGCGGACGGTCGCGGCGGCGCCCGGTGCCTGCGCGTCGATCAGCCGGGCGGCCATCGGCTCGAACGAGCGCGCGCCGGCCAGGCCCTGCGTCACCTGGTCGTCGAGCCAGCGGCGCAGCTCGGTCATCCCGCCGGCGACCTTCTCGGCGCGTTTCGCGGCGGCGGCCGGACCGGGTGCCGACCGGGGCAGGGGAGTGGGGAAGACCGCGAAGTCCGGCAGCGGACCGTCGGGCAGGCCGGACGCCGCCCAGAGCAGGACCAGGCCGACGGCATGCTTACAGGGGATTTTGAAGCTCGGACAGGAACACTTGAACGCCGGAGCGGACACGTCGACCGCGACCAGATAGCCTCGGCAGTGCCCCCAGATGATCTCGTCGTGCCGTCCGGCGGACCCGAACCGACCCGAGACGTCGCGCGCTCGTTTCAAGGCCGCGGCGTCGGGCGCGAGGGCTTCGGCCTGGGCGAGGGACCAGCGTTCATCGGGCACGATGAAACCCTAGGACCCGGGTACGACGTTTTTTCGGAGGACAACAAGTGCGGGTGATCGTCTTCGGCGCGACCGGGATGGTGGGCCAGGGCGTGCTGCGGGAATGCCTGCTCGCGCCGGACGTGACCGAGGTTCTGGTGGTGACCCGGACGCCGACCCGGGTCCGGCATCCGAAGCTCCGCGAGATCACCCACGGCGACTTCGCCGACCTGGGCCCGATCGCCGACCGGCTGGACGGGTACGACGCCTGTTTCTACTGCCTCGGCGTCTCCTCGGTCGGCCTGGACGAGGAGGCGTACACCCGGGTCTCCTACGACTTCCCGATGGCCGCCGCCCGCGCGCTCGCCCCGCTCACCCCGACGATGACCTTCGTGTACGTCTCCGGCTCCGGCACCGGTGCGGACAGCCGTCTGATGTGGGCACGGGTCAAGGCGCGGACCGAGAACGACATCCTCCGGCTATTCCCGAACGGGTACGCGTTCCGCCCCGGCTTCATCCAGCCGACGCGCGGCGCCCGTTCCCGGACCGGCTGGTACAACACCGTCTACGCGCTGACCGCGCCGCTGGTCCCGGGCCTGCGCCGGCTCGCGCCCGGCTACGTCACCACCACCGACGCGATCGGCCGGGGCATGCTGCGCGCGGCTCGCGAGGGCTTCCCGCGCCACGTGGTGACCAACGCGGATCTGGGCTGACTGTCCCCAGACGATCGCTCCGAACGCGACGATCATCCCGGCCACCTGCACCGGCGTCAGCGACTGGCCGAGCACGGCCCAGCCCAGCACGGCCGCGGTCAGCGGGGAGAGCAGGCTCAGCATGCTGACCCGGGAGGCGGGCAGCAGGTCCAGTCCCCGGAACCACAGCGTGTAGGCGAGGGCCGTACCCACCAGGGAGAGCCAGGCGTACCCGGCGAGGTTGCCCCCGGTCAGCGTGCGGGGCAGCCCCTCGGTGAGCAGCATCACCGGGACCAGCATCAGCCCGCCGGCGGTGAGCTGCCAGCCGGTCGCGGTCAGCAGCGACACGCCCGGACGTCCCCAGCGCTTGGTCAGCACCAGGCCGAGCGCCATCGACACCCCGCCGCCCAGTCCGGCGAGCACCCCGATCGGGTCGAGTCGCACGGCCGCCGTCAGCACCGCGAGCGCGACACCGACGGCTCCGATCAAGACCGCTTTCACGGTACGACCGGAGACCCGCTCACCCAGCAGGACGACCCCGAGTCCCGCGACCGCCAGCGGCTGGAGAGCACCGAGGACGGCGGCCATCCCGCCCGGCAGCCGGTACGCGCTGAGGAAGAGCAGGGGGAAGAACGCCCCGATGTTCAGCGCCCCGAGCACCGCCGACCGCCACCACCACTCGCCGCGGGGCAGCCGCCGGGTGACGGCCAGGAGCAGCAGCCCGGCCGGCAGGGCCCGCAGTACCCCGCTGAGCAGGGGCCGGTCCGCCGGCAGGAGCTCGGTGGTGACCGCGTAGGTGGTGCCCCAGACGACCGGGGTGATCGCCGTGATCAGTAGCGCACGCATGACCCCGTACCTCTCACATCTCTCGACGCAATGTATCTCGACACAATATATCTTGGCGGCAAGTATCTTTATGTCAAGATAACTCTTGTCGAGAAGTTCGTCATCAAGAGAATGGAGGGATGACCGCACACGACGGCGTCGACCGGATCCTGGACCAGTGGTCGGCGGAGCGCCCCGACCTGGAGACCCGCGCCATGGGCGTCTTCGGGCGTATCCACCGGCTGGCCCGGCTGGGCGAGGCGGCCACCGAGCGGGCGTACGCCGCGTACGGCATCGGCCGCCCCGAGTTCGACGTGATCGCGACGCTGCGGCGGGCCGGGAAGCCGTACCGGCTCTCGCCCGGCGCGCTGGCCGCGTCGATGATGCTGAGCAGCGGCGGCACCACGGCCCGCCTGGACCGCCTGGAGAAGGCCGGCCTGGTGGTCCGTTCCCCCGACCCGGACGACCGCCGTGGCGTGCTGGTCCGCCTCACCGACCGGGGGCTGCAGGTCGCCGACCAGGCGGTCGCGGCCGGCCTGACCGAGCAGCGCGCCCTGCTCGCCCACCTCTCCCCGGCGCGGCAGGCCGAGCTCGCCGCGCTGCTGCGCGAGGTGCTCGACGGCCGCTGATCAGGCGCCGTGCCCGGCCGGGACCACCTCGGCCGGCAAGGGCGGCGGCGGGGGAGTGCCGTCCCCGAACGGCCGCCCGCCCAGCTCCGCCCGCCCGTGCGGGGCCAGCCACCCGCCGGAGTCCGGCCCGGCGGGCACGATCCCGGTCGGGTTGATGTCCCGGTGCACCTCGTAGTAGTGCCGCTTGATGTGCGTGAAGTCGACGGTGTCCCCGAACCCGGGTGTCTGGAAGAGATCTCGCGCGTACGCCCAGAGCACCGGCATCTCGCTCAGCTTCCGCCGGTTGCACTTGAAGTGCCCGTGGTACACCGCGTCGAACCGGACCAGCGTGGTGAAGAGCCGGACGTCCGCCTCGGTGATCGTCTCCCCGACCAGGTAGCGCTGGCTCCCCAGCCGGTCCGATAGCCAGTCCAGCCGGTCGAAGAGCCGGTGGTACGCCGTCTCGTACGCCTCCTGCGTCCCCGCGAACCCGGCCCGGTACACGCCGTTGTTCACGTCCCGGAACACCAGATCGGCGACCTCGTCGATCTCCGCCCGCAGCTTCTCCGGGTAGAGCTCCGGGGCCCCGTCCCGGTGGAACGCCCCCCACTCCAGCGACAGATCCAGCGTGATCCGCGCGAAGTCGTTGGTCACCACCCATCCGCTCGGTACGTCCACGATCGCCGGCACCGTGATGCCCTTGTCGTACTCCGGCACCCGCTTGACGAACGCCTCCCGCAGCCGCTCGATGCCCAGCACCGGATCCCGTCCCCCGGGATCGAGATCGAACGTCCAGCTCCGTTGATCGTGCGTCGGCCCGCACACCCCCATCGACAGCGCCCCCTCGAGCCCCAGCAGCCGCCGCACGATGATCGCCCGATTCGCCCACGGGCACGCCCGGCTCACGACGAGCCGGTACCGCCCGGCCTCCACGGGGTACCCGTCCCGCCCGTCCGCCGTGATCCGGGTGGCGATGTACCGCTGATCCCGGGTGTACTCTCCGCTCTTCTCCACATACGCCATCCCCTCATTCTTTCTGCCCGACCCCCACCCCAAACCTTTTCCGGTACGCCGGGCCTGGGCGCTGCGCGGGCCCTCGCCGGGAGACGCGGTACCGAGCTCGGGGTCTCCCGTCCCTGTCCGGAGCCGTGGTTCCTGCTTCACTTCGCGGACCGTTCCGGCTACCTCGACCGGCACGAGGCGCCGCGCCTCGCCCGGGCCCGTCGCAACTGCGGTGAGGCCCTGAACCGGCGCGCGCTGTTAACGTGGCCGTCCCGGGTGGGCTGGGGCGTGGAAAGAGCCTGCGTGGCTCGGCGGGGAGGGCCGGAACGTGTACGCCGTTGTGGATCTTGAGACCACCGGGACCAAGACCAGCTGGCATGACCGGATCGTGGAGATCGCGGTGGTGTGGGTGGATGAAGGTGGGCGGATCGTCGGCGAGTGGTGCACGCTGGTCAATCCGGATCGGGATCTCGGGCCGCGGGAGATGCACGGGATCACCGGGGCCGAGGCGCGGCGGGCGCCCCGCTTCGCCGACGTGGCCGGGGATGTCGTGGAGCGGCTCGCCGGGCGGGTCGTGGTGGCGCACAACCTGATGTTCGACGCGGGGTTCCTGGTCGCGGAGTTCGGGAAGCTGGGGTTCCGGGTGCCGATCGCGGACGGGCGGGGGCTCTGCACGATGCGGCTGGCGGAGCACTTCCTGCCGGGGGCCGGGCGGAGTCTGCAGGCCTGCCGGACCGCGGCCGGGCTGCCGGAGCACCGGGCGCACTCCGCGCTGCACGGCGCGCGGGCGGCGGCCGGGCTGCTGGCGTACTACCTGCGGCGGGCCGGGGATCCGCCGCCGTGGGGCGCGCTGGCGGACGAGGCGCGGCGCGCGGTCTGGCCGCCGCTGGAGAGCGCCGGGCCGGTGCCGGTACCGCGCCGCAGCCCGGAGGAGCGGGAGCCGCACTTCCTCACCCGGCTGGTGGAGCGGATGCCCCGGCAGCGGGATCCGGTGGTGGACGCGTACCTGAACCTGCTGGACCGGGCGCTGCTGGACCGGCACATCTCGGCGAGCGAGGCGGATCAGCTGGTGGCGACCGCGGACCGGCTCGGGCTGAGCCGGGCGGACGTGGAGCGGCTGCACGCGCGGTACCTGGTCAACCTGGCGACGATCGCGCTGGAGGACCGGATCCTGACCGACGGGGAGCGCCGGGACCTGGAGAGCGTGGCGGCGCTGCTCGGGCTGGCGGCGGCGGACGTGGACCGGGCGCTCGGCGAGGCGCGGGACACCCCGGTGGCGGCCCGCCCGCGGTGGCAGCTCGAGCCGGGGGACGTGGTGGTCTTCACCGGGCAGATGACGCCGCCGCGGGACATCTGGGAGGTCGGCGCGGTCACCCACGGGCTGACCGTCGGCTCGAACGTCACCCGGCGCACCCGCCTGCTGGTCTCCAGCGATCCCGACTCGATGTCCGGCAAGGCGAAGAAGGCCCGGGAGTACGACATCCCGATCGTGCACCCGACGGCCTACCGGGCGATGCTCGAGGCGCTGCTGGCCGGCCGGTGAGCGAGACGAGCCAGAGGTGACGGAGCGGGCGACCGGGCACACGGGCGGTCGCCTTTTGAGCGCGGCGGGAGCGCGGTCGGGCGTACGTGCGAAGAAGGGCGAGGCATCCCCCCGTGGTGACGCCTCGCCCTCGGTGACGTCGCTCCTGGCCGGCAGGGCGGCGGCGCCGCCGCCTTTTATAGCATGAAGGAGAGCGCTTTCCTCCCTGTTCAGGGGATTTTGGGAGCGCGCCCACACGGGACTCCCGGCGCCGAACCGGACAAGGGGCCCACATCGGCCGGGTGGCCGGCCTTACGTTCCCCGAACGTTCGCGGTGGCTCGGCGCAGGCATGATGTTGCCGTGAGCGATGTGTCGAAAGGGCTGGTCCTGGTGGTCGAGGACGAGCGCCCGATCGCCGATCTGCTGCGCCTGTACCTCAGTCGGGAGGGTTTCGGCGTGCAGGTCGAGCGGGACGGGCTCGCCGGTCTCGACGCGGCCCGGCGGCTGCGGCCGGTCGCCTGCGTGCTGGACATCGCGCTGCCCGGTCTCGAGGGTACCGAGCTCTGCCGGCGGCTGCGTGCGGACGGGGACTGGACCCCGGTGATCTTCCTGACCGCGCGGGACGACGAGATAGACCGCATCCTCGGGCTGGAGCTGGGCGGCGACGACTACATCACCAAGCCGTTCAGCCCCCGCGAGCTGGTGACCCGGGTCAAGGCGCTGCTGCGGCGCGCCGCCGTTCATGAGGAGGCTTCCCGGGTACGCGCGGCGGGCCCGGTGACCCTCGACCCCGCCCGGCGCGCGGTGACCGTGTGGGACCGCCCCCTGACGCTGACCGCGACTGAATTTGATCTGCTCGCCCATCTGCTGAGCCGCCCCGGGCGGGTCTTCACCCGGGAGGAGCTGCTGGCCACGGTCTGGGGGTACACCTCGCACGGCGGCACCCGGACCGTCGACGTGCACGTGGCGCAGGTCCGCGCCAAGCTGGGCGAGGCGTCCCGGGTGATCCGGACCGTGCGCGGCGTCGGATACACCGCCGATGCGTGAGTTCCTGCGCGGGCTGACCGGCCGCGCGGTGCTGGTCACGGCCGCGACGGCGGTGATCGCGGTGATCGTCACGGCGCTCGTCGCGGTGCCGGTCACGGTTCGCTCGGTGAACCTGCGGGCGCGCGCCGAGCTGGTCGAGAAGTCCGCCCTGGCGGTGGAACTGCTGGCCACCGAGGAACCGGCCGTCCGGGAGCGGATCGCCGCCGGGCTACGCCAGGACGAGATCGAGATCTACCTGATCCGGCAGGGCGCCGCTGACCGATCCGGCCTACCTCCGCGGGTGGTCGACCGGGTGGCGGCGGGCACCGAGGTGGACACTCGCGGGCTGATCGGCGGGCACTCCTCGTTCATCGCCGGCCGGCCCTTCGCGGAGGCGGGCAGCGGCGTGGTCCTGGTCCAGCCGGCCGGTGCCGGGATCGCGGTCCGGGTGCTCGGCAGCATCTGGCTCGCGCTGCTGGCCGGGCTGCTCGGCGGGGTGCTGGCGGGCGCGCTGCTGGCCCGCTTCCTCACCCGGCCGATCGAGTTCGCGGCGGCGGCGGCCGGCCGGCTGGCCGCCGGTGATCGCTCGGTGCGGATACCCACCCGGGGCCCGACCGAGGCGGCCCGGCTCGCCGACGCGATCAATCAGCTGGCCGCGGCCCTGCAGGTGAGCGAGGCCCGGGAACGCGAGTTCCTGCTCTCCGTCTCCCACGATCTGCGTACGCCCCTGGCCACGCTCCGCGGCTATGCGGAGGCGCTCACCGACGGGGTGATCGAGGCGGAGGACACCGTGGCCACCGGGCAGGTGATGCTGACCGAGGCGGAACGGCTGGAGCGGCTCGTCTCCGACCTGCTGGTCCTCTCCCGTCTGGAGGCCGGTGACCTGCCACTGGACGTGACCGGTGTGGACCTGGCCGCGCTGGTCGGCGAGACGGGACGGGCGTGGGCGCTCTCCTTCCCGGGGCTGACCGTCGAGGTGCCGGACGGGCCGGTGACCGTGACGACCGATCCCGGCCGGATCCGTCAGGTGCTGGACGGCCTCTGCGAGAACGCGCTGCGGGTGCTGCCGGAGGGGGCGCCGCTGGTGCTCGCGGCGCGGTCCGGGGAGAGCGGCGGGATCGTCGAGGTCCGCGACGGCGGGCCGGGGCTGACCGACGACGATCTGGCGGTGGCCTTCCAGCGCGGTGAGCTGAACCGGCGGTACCGCGGCGTACGGAAGGTGGGCAGCGGGCTCGGGCTGGCGCTCGCGGCCCGCCTCGTCGGGCGGCTGGGAGGGACGATCGCGGCGGGGCACGCTCCGGAGGGCGGAGCGATGTTCACCGTCGAGCTTCCCTACCAGGCCTGACCCGCGTCCCGGCTGTTCCCGCGGCCGTGAGCCCGCTCGTCACTGCAGGAAGTCGGCGAACGGCGAGAGGAGCAGCTTGCCGAGTCCGGTCGCGGTCTTGTCGAGCCGGCGCCGCTCGCGGTCGAGCTGGGCCAGGTCGTGGCGGACCGCCCAGATCTTCTGCGCGTTGCGCCAGGCGACGTTGCGGGTGTACTCCACCATCTCGCCCTGCCACCAGTCGTCCAGGTCGCCGTTCATCGTGTCGATGAGCAGCTGCCACTTGTCCAGGTAGCCGCGGCGCAGACCGGGGATCTCCTCGGCGAAGATGTCGTTGACCTGCAGGTAGTCGTGGTGCTGGTCGCTGCCGTCGATCGGGTCCGAGCCCAGGTGGTCGAACGTGGTGACCAGGGCGAACGGCAGGTCGAAGTTGATGTGCGCGTTGACCCCGGCGACCGCGGAGGGCAGCGCCTTCGCGTCCGGGCCGGGGATGCGCAGGAACAGACCCGCCCAGACGCCGGGGCAGGCCGGGCTGCCCTCGGTCCAGTACCGCAGCGCGTCGAAGTAGCGGGCGGCGAACTCCACGTCCAGACGGGACAGGAACGCCGGGTCCTTGAACTTGCCGGCGTAGAGACGCTCCAGCACGTTCTCGGTGATGGTCAGGTAGAGCTTGTTGAAGTCGGCTAGTGGGTTGCCCGCCAGCAGCGGAGGAACACAGCAGAGAGCTTCTTGCAACTTGGTGAGCTGGTCCACCACACCGGGCACGTCGTCGGGGTGCCGTTGCAGAATGTTGGAAATCTCCTGCTGGACGGGACCCCAGATCGGCTGGGTCATCGGATCCTCCACGAAACGTGCAGATTGGCGGAGGGCCCCCAGCACCGCCCGATGGTGGTGACCACCGGGCGGTGCTCCCCCGTGCAGCTCACCTTTCCACCGGGGGAGCACCGGGGGATCCGTAGAACGACGTATTCCGTGTACGTAGATAACGGCCAGGTAACGATCGCCTGGTCAGGCCGCTGTCAAATACACCCGACTGGCCTGAACGCGGGTACGTACCTGGAGCTTGTCGAAGATATGTCCGAGATGGACCCCGACGGTGCGTTCGCTGATGAAGAGCAACTCACCGATCTCCCGGTTGGTCAAGCCCTCGGCCACCGCGGCGAGCACCTCGCGCTCCCGTCCGGTGAGAACCGACAGCTCATCCCCGGCGTCCGGCTCCGGCGGGGCCATCGGCACGGTGTCCGCGTCGTCGCTGAGCGAGACCTTGAACCGCTGCGCGACGCTCTTGATCTCGTTCGCGAACGGCCGGGCGCCCATCGCGATGACCGTGGCGTACGCCTGCCGCAGCCCGGTGATCGCGGCCGCCCGGCGGGTCCGCCGCTGCAGGGCCACCTCGGCGTACCGCAGCCGCGCGTACGACGCCGGATAGGGCTGCTCGTGCCGGTCCCAGATGGCGATCGCCCGCAGCCACGGCTCCGGGTCCAGGCGGTCCTCGATCCGGCTGATCTCGGCGGTGCAGAGGTCCAGGTATCCGGTGATCACCGAGCGGGCCTTGGGGCCGGCGTTGTCCAGACCCTGGAACATCCGCTCCACCACGGTCTTCAGCCGCCGCATCGCGCCCGGGTCGACCGGGGCGCCGGCCGCGTGCGCCGCGCCCTCGACGCGCAGGCCGTGCCAGGCCAGCACGCCGAGCAGGACCAGGTCGTCGGAGCGGGTCTCGGTGAGGCCGCGCTGCACGGCGGCCCGGCCCTCGGCGTACTCGCCCTGCCAGATCGCCAGTCCGGAGCGGAGCGTCAGCAGCGGCATCACGTGCCGCGCCCCGCCACCGCCGCCGGCCAGCACGGTGGCGACCGCGTCCAGGTCCCGGCGGGCGTTGTCCAGCTCGCCGAAGCCGACCCAGAGACGGCACCGGGCCAGCAGCAACTCGACCGCGTCGGCGCCGGACGGCCGGTGCCGCATCGCCTCCTCCAGCATGGCGTCCGCCTCGGCCCACTGCCCGATCCGGAACAGGCCGTTGCCGGCGATCGCGAGCAGGCGCAGCTGATACGTACGCCCGACGCCCCGCTCGGCCAGCGCCTCGGCGCCGCGGCGGGCGACCAGGACGCCCTCCTCGATGCTGTTCAGCGGCCCGGTGAGCAGCTCGGCGAGGTGCAGGTACGCCACGCCCAGGTCGTCCGGGTGACCGGAGCGCTCGGCGATCTCCACGGCGTGCCGGATGACCGCGAGGCCGGCGTCCGGGTCCTCGCGGAACGCGGCGCTGAAGCCGAGCGCGGCGCTGGCCCGGACCAGGTCGGCGGTGGAGCCGTTGATCGCGGCGAGCTCCAGGGCGTCACGGGCGTGCTGGTTGGCGTCGGCGTACCGGCCGAGGTGCAGCAGCAGTTCGGCGAGGAAGGCGGCGGCGCTGGCCCGCTGGCGGGGCGTGCAGTCCGGCGCCTCCAGGGCACGGACGTACTCCTGCTCGGCGGTCTCCGTACGCCCGGCCGAGGCGAGGTAGCGGGCCCGGCGCAGGTGCAGCTCGCACTGCCCGGGCGCGTCCGGCCGGCCGGCCAGCTCCTCCAGCCGGGCCAGGGCGAGGAGGTGCTCGCCGCACTGGTGGGCCGACTCGGCGGCGTGACCGAGCAGCTCGGTGCGCTCCGGCGCGTCCTCGGTGGTCAGGCGCAGCGCGATGGTCCAGTACCGGTGGGCCTCGGTGAAGCCGTAGAGCCGCTCGGCGGAGCGGGCCGCGGCCACCACCGAGGGCAGCGCCCGGGCCGGCACACCGGCCCGCTGCCAGTGGTGGGCCAACCGGGCGTGGTCGGTGTCGCCCTCGCCGGACTCCAGCGCCTCGGCGTACCGGCGGTGCAGGGCGGCGGCCTCGGCGGGCAGCACCTCCTGCTCCAGCACCTCGGAGACCAGCCGGTGGCGGAGCCGGTACCCGTCGCCGTCGCCGGCCACGAACCGGTACGCCACCGCGGCCTTGATCGCGTCGAGGAGCTGGTCCTCGGCGATCCGGACCACCCGGGCCAGCAGGGCGTGCTCGACCGGCTCGACACCGGCGGCGACCGCGTGCACCACGGCGTGGGCGTGGGCCGGCAGCTCGTCGATGCGGGTCAGGAAGATCTCGCGGAGCGTGTCGGAGAGCTCGTGCCGGCTGTCCCGCAGGTCCCGGGCCAGTTCCTCGACCACGAACGGGTTGCCGCCGCTGCGCTTGAAGACCCGGTCGGCGTCCTCCGGGGCGACCTCGCGCCCGACGATGCCGGTGACCAGCTCGAGGGTCTGGTCCTGGGTGAGCGGGGCGAGGTCGACGACCCGGACCGACCGCAGGCGGCGCAACTCGGCGAGGACCCGGCGCAGCGGGTGGGTGCCGTGCAGCGCCTCGGCCCGGATCGCGGCGAGCACCGAGATCCGCACCTCGCCCAGGCCGGCGAGCAGGTAGAGCAGCAGCTGGCGGGTGCTCCGGTCGGCCCACTGGAGATCGTCCAGGACGAGCAGCAGCCGCTGGTCGCCGGCGATCGCCCGCAGGTCCCGGGAGACCCGGTCGAGCAGGGCGCCGGCGTCGTCGGCCCCGGTGGCCGGTCCACTGTCGCCGTCGCCCGCGGCGTGCCGGCGCAGCGCCTGCAGCACCGGGTGCAACGGCGACGCGTCCCCGATGTCGAGACACGTACCGAAGAGCACCGCGAAGTCCGTCCCGCGCAGCGCGTCGGCGGTCTCGCGCAGCAGGCGGCTCTTGCCGACACCGCTCTCCCCGGTCACGAACACCGCGGCTGTCCCGCCGGGGCCGACGTCACGCAGGCTGGACTGTATGTCGGCCAGCGTGCCGGTGCGCCCGACAAGCGGCCCGTCGTCCCCCAGGCTGACCATGCCCGGCAGCCTAATCGGAATCGACCTACCACGTTGTCGTCGTTTCGGCCTGTTCTGCGTCACAAAAACGACGGGTGTGGATGCTGTCAGAGATACGTCGTTCTGCGGATCCGGACTACGACGGGGGCTGGCACCGTACTCCCGGTCAACGCAGTGATCTGGGGGAGCGTGAGACATGACCACCATCACCATTGCCGTCGCCGAGCGGCGGCAGACCGTGACCGTGCTGTTCATCGACATCGTCGGCTTCACCGCACTGGTGGACCGGCTGGACTGCGCGGAGGTACGTGCCCTGCAACGTGACTACTTCGGCCGGGTCTCCGCGGTGGTCCGGGAGTGTGGCGGGGTGGTCGAGAAATACGTGGGCGACGCGGTGATGGCGGTGTTCGGCGCGGGCGAGGGGGAGTCCGGGCCGGCGGCGGCCGCGGCGGCGGTCCGGGCGGGCCTGTCGGTCCAGGAGGCGTTGAGGGGGCATCTCCTGGCCGGCAGGTTCCGGGTGCGTACCCGGGTCGGTCTGGCCACCGGCGAGGTGATCGTCGATCCGCTGGAGACCTTCGACGGCGGGTACGGCATGATCAGTGGAAGTGTGGTGAGCACCGCATCCCGGTTGCAGGCGTACGCGCCGCACGACACTGTGGTGGTGTGCTCGGCGACCCGTGAGGAGACCGACACGCTCATCGCGTACCAGGAGATGCCTCCGGTACAGGTCCCGGGTAAGCCGTACCCGCTGGACCTGTGGCGAGCCCTGCAACCGCAGGTGGCATCCTTGGTGGGCGCTGCCTAAACGGATTTCGCACGCTCTTCCCGATTTTTGCGGCCAGGTCCGGATTTTTCCGGCCGGGTGGCCGGGACCTGGCTCGCCTGGGACAGAAGTGTCGGGGGCTCCGGGTAGGCTCGCGCCGTCCTGACCACCCATGGCCGATCGGGAGTGCCGCCTCGTGACCGCGCAACCAGAGACCGCACAACCGGATAGCTTGTACGGTGCGGACGACCTCACGCACCTGGAGGGGCTGGACGCTGTCCGGAAACGCCCAGGCATGTACATCGGGTCCACCGATAGCCGGGGCATCAACCACCTCGCCAACGAGATCATCGACAACTGCACCGACGAGGGCGTCGGCGGTTACGCCACCCGGATCGCGATCACTCTGCACAGTGACGGCTCGGTGCAGGTCGACGACGACGGCCGGGGCATCCCGACCGACGTGCACGCCAAGTCCGGCCTCAGCGGCGTCGAACTGGTGCTGACCCGCCTGCACGCGGGCGGCAAGTTCGGCGGTTCCGGCTACAAGACCTCCGGCGGCCTGCACGGCGTCGGCGCCTCGGCGGTGAACGCGCTGTCGCACCGCTTCGACGTGACCGTCAAGCGCGACGGCAAGGTGCACGAGATCTCGTTCCAGCGCGGCGTGCCCGGCTCGTTCGACGGGCCCGGCCCGGACGCGCCGTTCACCCGGGAGCACGGGCTCCGGGTGAGCCGGCGGATGAAGCGCGGCGAGCCCAGCGGCACGTCGATCCGGTACTGGTACGACGCCCGCTACTTCGAGACCGGCGCCCGGCTCGACGTGGACGCGGTCCGCACCAAGCTGCGCAACACCGCGTTCCTCGTCCCCGGTGTGCAGTATTCGCTCTTCGACGCGACCGCGGAGGAGCCGGCCACCGAGACGTTCCACTACCCCAACGGCCTCGGCGACATGGTCGACTTCCTCACGCCGGCCAGCGACAAGCCGGTCTGTGGGACGCTGATGGTCACCGGCGAGGGTACGTACAAGGAGAACGCCGCCGACGCCAACGGCGTGATGCAGTCGAACGTCGTCCGGCACGCCCAGATCGAGGTCTCCTTCCGCTGGGGTACGGGCTACGAGCGCACCGTCGAGTCGTTCACCAACACGATCCGCAACGTGCACGGCGGCACCCACCGCAAGGGCTTCGAGCGCGCCCTGGTCCGCGCGCTCACCGACGCCATCCGGAACACCCGCGGCCTGCTCAAGCCCAAGGAGGAGCCGCCGGTCCTGGACGACCTGCTGGAGGGCATGACCGCGGTCATCCACGTGCGGGTGCCCGAGCCGCAGTTCACCTCGCAGACCAAGGACGAGCTCTCCACGGCCGGCGTCACCCGCGTGGTGCAGTCGCTCGTGGAGGCGTACCTCAAGGAATGGGTGGACGGCCGGCGCACCAAGGCCGAGGCCCGCACGGTCCTGCAGAAGGTGGTGGACGCGGCACGCGTCCGGCTGACCCAGAAGCAGCAGAAGGACGCCGCCCGGCGCAAGACCGCGCTGGAGGGCGCGTCGATGCCGGCCAAGCTGGTCGACTGCCGGGCGATCGGCATCGACCGGTCCGAGCTCTTCATCGTGGAGGGCGACTCGGCGCTCGGCACCGCCCGGATGGCGCGCAGCTCGGAGTACCAGGCGCTGCTGCCGATCCGCGGCAAGATCCTCAATGTGCAGAAGGCCAGCCTGCAGCAGGTGCTCGACAACGCCGAGTGCTCGGCGATCGTGCAGGTGCTCGGGGCCGGCTCGGGCCGCACCTTCGAGATCGGCCAGATGCGGTACGGCCGCGTCATGATCATGGCGGACGCGGACGTCGACGGCTCGCACATCCGGACGCTGCTGATCACGCTCTTCGCGAAGTACATGCGCCCGGTGATCGAGCACGGCCGGCTGTACGCCGCGATGCCGCCGCTGCACAAGGTGGTCACCAAGGGCCGCGGTGCGGAGACCCTCTACACGTACACCCAGCAGGAGATGGAGAGCACCGTCGCGCGCATCGAGCGGGGCGGCCGCCAGGTGCAGAAGCCGGTGCCCCGGTTCAAGGGTCTCGGCGAGATGGACGCCGACGAGCTCTGGGAGACCACGATGAACCCGGCCGCCCGCACCGTGCGGCGGATCACCATCGAGGACGCCGAGCGCGCCGAGGCCACCCTCGAGCTGCTGATGGGTGAGCGGGTCGAGCCCCGGAAGAACTGGTTGATCGAGGCCGCGGGCCGGATCGACCAAGAGACGATCGACGCCTGAGAGGGGTTCGCCACCAATGGCACGCCGCAAGACCGAGAACCGCGTCGACCTGTCCGCTTTCGATCAGGCCGGGGCCCGCGTCATCGACAACCCCCTGACCACCGAGGTCGAGGACTCCTACCTGGAGTACGCGTACTCGGTGATCCACTCCCGGGCGCTGCCGGACGCGCGCGACGGGCTGAAACCGGTGCACCGCCGGATCCTCTGGTCGATGTCCGAGCAGAACCAGCGTCCGGACCGGCCGTACGTGAAGTCCGCCCGCGTGGTCGGCGACGTGATGGGTAAGTACCACCCGCACGGCGACGTGGCGATCTACGACGCCCTGGTCCGGCTCGCCCAGGACTTCTCGCTCAACACCCCGCTGATCGACGGGCACGGCAACTTCGGCTCGCCGGACGACGGCCCGGCCGCCGCGCGGTACACCGAGGCCCGGATGTCGCCCGAGGCGATGCTGCTCGTCGGCGAGCTCGGCGAGGGCACCGTCGACTTCAAGCCGACCTACGACGGCTCCGAGGAGGAGCCCAAGGTCCTCCCCGCCGCCTTCCCCAACCTGCTGGTCAACGGCACGTCCGGGATCGCGGTCGGGATGGCGACCAACATGATCCCGCACAACCTCGGCGAGGTGGTGGCGGCCGCCCGGCACCTGATCCGCAAGCCGGCGGCCACCCTCGACGACCTGATGCGCATCGTGCCCGGCCCCGACCTGCCCACCGGCGGTCAGCTGCTCGGCCTGGACGAGGTGCGCCGGGCGTACGAGACCGGCCGGGGCGTGGTCCGGATCCGGGCCCGCGCGCAGACCGGCCTGATCGAGGGCGGCCGCGGCCGCCAGGCGATCACCGTGACCGAGCTGCCCTACGGCGTCGGCGCCGAGAAGATCATCGAGGCGATCACCGACGAGGTGAAGGGCAAGATGATCACCTCCGGCCCGCGGCGCGGCCAGCGCCAGGCGGCCCGGCTGACCGGCATCTCCGACGTCAAGGACCTCACCGACCGGGAGCACGGCACCCGCCTGGTCATCGAGTGCAAGGTCGGCGTCAACCCGCAGGCCCTGCTCGCCGACCTCTACCGGCTCACCCCGCTGGAGAGCTCGTTCGGCATCAACAACCTGGTCCTGGTCGACGGCCAGCCGCGCACCCTCGGGCTGAAGGCGCTGCTCGAGGTCTTCGTGCAGCACCGCTACGAGGTGGTCACCCGGCGGACGACGTACCGGCGGACCAAGCGTGAGGACCGCCTGCACCTCGTCGACGGCCTGCTGATCGCCCTGATCGACATCGACCGGGTGGTGGCGCTGATCCGGTCCAGCGACGACGCGGCCGCGGCCAAGTCCGGGCTGATGAGCGAGTTCGGGCTCTCCGACATCCAGGCGACGTACATCCTGGACACCCCGCTGCGGCGGCTCACCCGGTTCGACCGGATCGAGCTGGAGACCGAGCAGGAGCGGCTGCGCGCCGAGATCGCCGAGCTGAGCCGGATCCTCGACGACGAGAACGTGCTCAAGAAGGTGGTCTCCGACGAGCTGGCCAAGGTCGCCAAGGACTTCGGCCGCCCGCGGCACACCACGCTGATCGACGGTGACCTCAAGGAGGTGCTGGCGGCCTCGGTACCGGCCGGTCCGCTCGAGGTCGCCGACGACCCGTGCCAGGTGATCCTCTCGGCCACCGGGCTGATCGCCCGCACCGCGGCCGAGAGCGAGGAGTCCACCGAGGCCCGCAGCAGCAGCGGCAGGGTCAAGCACGACGCGGTCCGGGCGATCATCCACGCCACCGCGCGCGGCCGGATCCTGCTGATCACCAACCGGGGCCGGGCGTTCAAGACCGACGTGCTGCCGCTCCCGGTCCTGCCCGAGCAGTCCGGCACGGTCTCGCTGCGCGGCGGCATGTCCGCCTCCGAGCTGATCCCGCTCGAACCGGGCGAGACGGTCGTCGGCCTGGCCCCGCTCACCGCCGGCGACGCGCCCGGCCTCGCGATGGGCACCAGGCACGGCGTGATCAAGGTCTGCGCCCCGGAGTGGCCGGTCCGCTCCGACGAGTTCGAGGTGATCACCCTCAAGGAGGGCGACGAGGTCCTCCAGGCCACCTGGCTCGCCGACGGCGCGGAGTCCCTGGTCTTCGTCACGTCCGACGCCAACCTGCTGCGCTTCCCGGCCAAGCTGGTCCGGCCGCAGGGCCTCAAGGGCGGCGGCATGGCCGGCATCAACCTGGCGCCCGAGGCCGCGGTGATCTCCTTCAACGTGGTGAACACCGCCGACACCACCCACGGCGAGCCGATGGTGGTGACCTCGACCGGCACCCAGGTGAAGGTGTCGCCGTTCGCGTCCTACCCCGCCAAGGGCCGGGCGACCGGCGGCGTCCGGGTGCAGCGTTTCCTCAAGGGCGAGTCGTCCCTGGTGGTGGCGTGGGTCGGCCCGCGCCCGGCGGGTGCCACCGACACCGGCGACCCGGTCGAGCTCCCGGAGCAGGACGCCCGCCGCGACGGCTCCGGTGCGGCGGTCATCATGGGCCCCCAGCTCATCGGCCACCACATCGAACGCGACTGACCGCCCGCTCCACCGCCCCACCGCCCGCCGGGATCCACTCCCGGCGGGCTTGAGTGACCCGTGAGCGCCAGCTTTCCCGGCGTGGCTGGCGTTCCGGGGTCTCTCGGAGCGCCCGGGACACCCAGGATCGCCAGCCCACCGCCGCGGGACACCCCGGATGGCCAGCCCACCGCCGCGGGACACCCCGGATGGCCAGCCCACGGCCGCGGGGCACCCCGGAACGCCGGCCCACGGCCCTGAACGCCGGCAGCCGTCACCAGGTGGGGCGGATGCGGCCGGGGGTCGTGAGGCCGGCGAGGGCGGCGCGGACGGTGGCGAGCCGGTCCGGGCCGAGGGAGTCGGCCCACGGGCGCAGGACCTCGTCGGCGGCCTCGTCCGCCGCGCGGGTGCAGGCCCAGCCTCTCTCGGTCAGCACCAGCAGGCGGGCACGGGCGTCGTGCGGGTGCGGCCGGCGTTCCACGTAGCCCTTCCGCACCAGCTCGTCGGCCATCTGGCCGGCCGCCTGCTTGGTGACGCCCAGGTGTTCGGCGAGCTCGACCGCGGTCGCACCGTGCGGCGCGAGGCGGACGAAGGCGTACCCGTGCGCCGGGCGGATGTCGGTGAAACCGCGGGCCCGGACCCGGGCGTCGATGCCGTCGACCAGTGCGGTCGCGGCGCCGAGCAGGAGGACGGGCAGGTCGAGGAGATCGTGTCGCACCGGGAGAGTTTGACACATTGGTCAATCTGCTTGACTATATGGTCAAGCAGATTGTCTACTTGAGGAGGCGGGATGGCGATTCATCGGCATGGGGAAGCGGTGGCGCATCGTCTGCACGGTGCGGCCTTTCACGCGTACGTCAATCCCTCGGCCGGGAGTGAGGAGCTCTGTGCCTGGCGGCTGGAGATCGGGCCGGGCACCAGGGGGACGTTGCACCGGGTCGGCCGGGAGGAGGTGATCCTGCTGCTCGCCGGCCGGGTCACCGCCGAGACGGACGGGGTGACCGGCGAGCTGGCACCGGGCGACGTGCTGCGGGTGCCGGGCGGTGCCGAGTTCGCGATCCACAACGACGGCGCGGAGACCGCCGAGGCGTGGGTGACCACGAGCGTCGGCTTCGAGGCCACCCTGCCCGACGGATCCACGATCGCCCCGCCCTGGACCCGCTGACCGGTTCTACTTGCTGGGTTCGGGGACGTCGCAGTCGATCTTCGGGTTGGCGCCGACCCAGTTGAGCGGGCCGGCGATCGTGGTGACGATGACCGTGCCCGCCTCCGCACAGCTCGCGTCGCCGCTGTCCTTGAAGTAGCCGCGCTCAAAGGCGGCGACGACGCCGAGCAGGAGCCAGATGACGATGATGACCGCACCGATGCGCATGAGAGCCTCCAGAACGCCGGGGAGAACGGCGGACGCCGGGGAGAGCGGCGAACGCCGGGATGCGCGGCAGGTACCCGAATTCGGCTGATCTCTAAACGGCGGCCATCGCCGGGCGATGATTACCGGCGTGCTGCTCGGTGAGGTGGAACGGCTCGTCGCGGATTCGTACGAGTCGCACCACGGCCTGCCCGAGCGCGCCGCCGAACTGATCGACCGGGCCGAGGCGCTCGGCGACCGGCGCAGCGCCGACCTGGCCCGGCTGGTCCGCGCCGAGCTGGACAACCGGAGCGGCCGGGTGCCCGAGGCGGTCGCGGTCGCCCGGGCGCTGCTCGGCGCGAGCGACGACCGCCTGATCCGGGCGCACGCGCACGCCGTGATCGCCGGTGGCCTCTGGCGGATCGGGGACAATGCGAACGCCGTACGCCACTCGCTCTGGTCGATGCGGATGCTGCTGCCGGAGGACCCGCCGGCGATCCGGGCCGACCACGCGATCATCCTCGCGGTTCAGGTCAACGACCAGCGGATGGGCGACTTCGAGTGGGTCGAGTTCGCGGCCGCCCAGCGCGAGGCGGAGGCCTCCGGGATGCCCTCGCTGGAGATCGCCAACCTGAACAACTGGGCGTGGTGCAGCTACGAGGCCGGGGACATGGCGACCGCCGGCACGATGCTCGGCCGGATGCGGGAGCGGGCCGCGTCCGCCGGGCAGGTGCTGAACACCTCGTGCGCGGACACCGTGGCCCGGGTGCTGCTGGAGACCGGGGAGCCGGCGGAGGCCGAGCGGGTCATCCTCGACGCGATCGAGAACACGGCCAGCACCGATTCGGACGCCGTACCCGGAGCGCTCCTGACCCTGGCGGAGATCGAACAGCGCCGGGGCGATTTCGCGGGGGCGATCCGGACCCTGGAACGATGCCGGGCGCTCGCCGCGGAGCGCGATCTGCCGGAGACCGACGCCGAGGCGCTGCGGATGGTGTCGGTCTGTCAGGCGGGTGCCGGGGACTTCGAGGCGGCCTACCGGTCCATGGTGGAGTTCCACGAGGCGTGGGAGGCGCGGCGGTCGCAGCAGAGCGATCTGGCGGCCCGGTTCGCGCACGCGCAGTTCGCCGTCGAGGAGGCGTACCGGGACACCGAGCGGTTCCGGGAGATGGCCGAGCGGGACCCGCTCACCGGGCTGGGCAACCGGCGCCGCTCGGAGGCCGACCTGGTCGCCGCGGTCGCCGCCGGTGGGCCGGTCTGCCTGGCGATCCTCGACCTGGACCACTTCAAGAAGGTCAACGACACGTTCTCGCACGCGGCCGGCGACGAGGTGCTGCGCCGGGTGGCCGCGCTGATGAACGAGGTGCCCGGCTTCGCGGGACGGCTGGGCGGCGAGGAGTTCATCCTGGTCTTCCGCGCCGGCCTGGACGAGGCGGCCCGGCACTGCGAACAGTTCCGGGTCGCGGTCGAGGGCTACCCGTGGTCCGAGGTGGCCGAGGGGCTCGCGGTCACCACGAGCGTCGGCGTCACCGGGGTCCGGCCGGGCGAGGACCGCAAGGACGCCACGCTGCGCGCCGACGACCTGCTCTACGCGGCCAAGCGGGGCGGCCGCAACCGGGTGGTGAGCGGCGGTTAGGCGGGCTTGCGGGCCTGCAGCGTGTACGTGTGCGGCAGCCGCTCCGGCCGGTCGGCCAGCTGGTACTCGCCGTTCTCCAGCGCGCGCATCCGGCGGGGCAGCGCGTTCCACGGCACCGACTGGTGCTCCTCCAGACCGGTGAGGACCAGCCCGGCGTCGAGGACCGCGGTGACGATCTCGCCGAGCCCGTGGTTCCACTCGTGCGTCACGGTGTGCTGGAACTGGTGGTCGGTGGCGACGTACGTCCCGGGTTCGTCGTACACCTGCGGTGAGATCTGTTCGAAGTACGGCTCGGCGAGCGCGATCACGTCGTCGGTGCGGTCGTAGTCGCAGGCCCAGAGGACCGGGTGCCCCTCGCGGATGAAGAGCCGCCCGCCCGGGGCGAGCAGCGAGGCGACGGTCGACGCCCAGCGCCGGATGTCCGGCAGCCAGCCCAGCGCCCCGATCCCGGTGTAGACCAGGTCGAAGTCGCCGTCGAGAGCGTCCCGCGCGTGGTAGACGTCGGACTGGACGAACGGGATCTCCGCCCCGGCCAGCGCGGCGATCCGGCGGGCCTCGGTGAGCGACGCGCCGGAGAAGTCCAGGCCGGTCATCCGGGCGCCGAGCCGGGCGAGGGAGACGGTGTCGGTGCCGATGTGGCACTGCAGGTGCACGGCGCGCAGCCCGGCGATGTCGCCGAGGCGCGGCCGGTCGAAGCGGACCACGTCGCTGAGATGCCCGGGGTCGGCGGCGAACCGTTCGACGCCGTAGTCGGGGGACGCGGCGTGGGCCGGAGCCCGCTCGTCCCAGTTGGCCCGGTTGACGGTCAGATAGTCGGTCACGGCCGGAGCGTAGGGGAAACGCGTGGATGTCCGCCGCCGGTTTTGCAAGCTGCCCGATCGCAAAACCGGCGGCGTCCGAACCTGATCAGGACGCGGTGACCACGATCGTCCCGGTGTAGGTGGTGCCGGGCCTCAGCGTGGTCGCGACGCCGTTCACGGTCGCGGTGAGCGTGCCGTGCGCCGCCGTGACCGAGGCCTTCGCGCCGATGGTGAGGCTGGTCAGGTACGACGTACCGGTCGCCTTCCAGACCGACTTCCCGGCCAGGGAGAGCACGACGCCGTTGTTCACGGTCGCCGTGGCGGTGTTGGTGACCTCGCTGATCTGCCGGTAGTCCGCCGCGGTGATGGTGCTGATCGCGTGCCTGGTCGTCGACGAGGAGACCGCGCCGGTGACCGTGGCCCCGTCCAGGTTCAGCACCAGGTTCTTCGCGGCGCGCAGGCCGTTGTAGAAGTCGCCGCTGACCGCGAGGTTCTTCAGGTTGACCACCGCGTCGTCGGAGTGCGCGGCGGTGACGTCGAAGCTCGTCACCTTCTCGGGGGTGCCGGTCGGCTCGGTCCAGACGCCCTGGTTGACCAGCTTGCCGTTCACCATGACCGGGCCCGGGTCGTCACTGTCCATCAACTGGAAGAGCACGCCGTTGCCGGTCTTCAGGCGGGCGCCCTCGGAGCCGTCGACGGTCAGCGCCAGCGACAGGCCCTTGTCGACGAAGGTGGTCTTCCCCGTGGTGACCTGCGTATGGCCGCCGATCGCGACGGTGCCGCCGGGCCGGACCGAGCCGCCGCCGTGCCACATGATGCCGAAGCGCCCGGAGTTCACCGTGGTGGCCTGGTCCCGGATGGCCCGCCGTTCCTTCGTGCTGAGCCGCAGGTCCAGATCGGTGTCGAGGCCCTTGACCGTGGCGGCGTCCGAGTCGTCCAGCACGATCGTGCCGCCGGTGCTGATCACGCCGTAGTCGTCGACGTCGAACGTGGTGCCCAGGAAGCGGTCGACCACCGTGGAGCCGTCGGCGTACGAGCCGTAGCCCTCGGTGCCGGTGGTGATCCGGGTGTTGATCGCGGTGAGCTGCCCGTTGTCGGTCGAGTCGGTGGAGAGCACGCCCCAGCCGGTCGAGTAGACGTCCGAGCCGATGTACGTGGCCGTGGTGTTCTTCCCGACCAGGTTGGTGGCGCGGACGTTGCCGACGATGCCGAGCATCCACGGTGCCGAGCGCATCTGGCCCGGCATCAGGGTCGGCTCGAAGTCCGCCGGGAGCGTGCCGTCGTGGGTGGCGATCCTCGAGTTCTTCACGATCAGGTTCGCGCCGTCGGTCGCCTCGATCCCGGTCCGTACCGCGCCGGTGTTGTCGATCTTCGCGCCGTCGACCACCAGCCGGCTGTCCGCGCCGGTGGCCACCACGCCCGCGCCCGCGCCGACGAAGTCGTAGCGCCCGTTGCCGGTGAAGCGGACGGTGGGCCCGTAGAGCGCGTACTCGCCGCCGGCCACCCAGACGCCGTTGAAGCCCTCGCCGGTCGAGGCCAGCGAGATCCCGGTGGCCGAGGTCGCGGTGACCCGGCCGCCCCTGATCGCGTCGAGGACCGAGGTGCCCGTCTCCACGCCGTCCGCGGTGACCCGCAGGGCCTGCCGGAGCGGGAACGTGGTGCCGGACCAGTCCACCGAGGTCGCGCCGGTGATGCTGAGGACCACGTCACCGCGGTACGTGCCCGGCTGCAGCGCGGTGGTGACGCCCTCGGTGGTGACCTGCTTCTGCCCGGTCTCCACGCCGTTGACGGTGAGCGTGACGGCGGAGCCGTCCGGCGCCACCAGCGAGCCGCCCTCCTCGATGGTCAACGACCGCAGCCTGGTCGTCTGGGTGAGCGTCACGGTCTCGCCGCTCTCGACGACGAGACCCTTGGTGCCGGCCTGGGCCACGCCCGGGAAGCTCGCCGAGACGGCCGTCGCGAGGGCGAGCGAGATCGCCACTCTTCTTCGGAGCATGTGCATACCTCCTGCGTGTGGGGCGTCACTTGGCAGGAGCGTATGGCGAGCATCACGAGCTATGAGATCGAGATTTCACATGGGTGGTATTGACTCCTTAACCCGGGCGGAGAACCAGAGGGCACTCTGCTTGGGCGTACGGGAAAGGGTCTCGTAGTCGACGGCGACCAGGCCGAAGCGTTTGGCGTAGCCCTCCGACCACTCGAAGTTGTCCATCAGCGACCAGGCGAAGTAGCCGCGCACGTCGGCACCGGCGGCCCGGGCGGCGAGGGTCGCGTCGATGTGCGCGGCCAGGTACGCCGTCCGTTCCTGATCAGCCACGAACCCGTTCTCGCCGGGGTGGTCGTCGAAGACCGCGCCGTTCTCGGTGACCGCGAGCGGCAGGCCGTACTCGTGGTGCAGCCGGAGCAGCAGCGTGGTGAACCGGTCCGGCGTGATCGGCCAGCCCAGTGCGGTCCGGGGCACGTCCGGCAGGATCTCCCGGACCACCGGCAGCCCGTCCGCGTCGTGCGTGTTCCCCCGCTCGTCGCGCCCGGCGAAGTCCTGTCCGAAATAGAAGTTGACCCCGAGCAGGTCCGGACGCCGCGCGACGATCGCCATGTCGCCGTCCTGGACCGGCAGCCGATGTCCGCGATCGGCCAGGTGAGAAAGGACGTCGGCGGGGTAGTGGCCTCGGGTCAGCGAATCCAGGAAGATCCGGGCGACGTTGCCGTCGGCCTGGCGGGCGGCCGCGACGTCGAGCGGATCGTCCGACGCAGGGGTGGCCGTGCCGATGTTGAGCGCGATGCCCACCACATTGTCCTGATTTTTCAGGATAGGGTAGACGAGGCCGTGCGCCAGCAGCAGGTGATGAGTGGCCGCCACCGCGTCGGCGAGGGACCGCCGACCGGGCGCGTGCACCCCGTGCTGGTAGCCGAGATACGCGGCGCACCACGGCTCGTTGAGCGTCTGCCAGTTCCGCACTCGATCACCGAGACGACCGAAAACGATCGCTGCGAGGTCGGCCAGGCGATAGGCGGTGTCGCGGTGCGGCCAGCCGCCGGCGTCCTCCAGTTCCTGCGGCAGATCCCAGTGGTAGAGCGTGAGCCACGGATCGATCCCGCTGCCGAGGAGCTCGTCCACCAACCGGTCGTAGAAGTCCAGGCCGCGGGCGTTGCCGGGCCCCCGCCCACCGGGCTGCACGCGCGGCCAGGAGACCGAGAAGCGGTAGGCGCCGACGCCCAGGTCCCTGATCAGCGCGACGTCCTCCGGCATCCGGTGGTAGTGGTCGCAGGCCACCTCACCGGTCTCGCCGACCACGTCCCGGGCGAAGGTGTCCCAGATGGACGGTGTCCGCCCGTCCTCGCTCGCCGCGCCCTCGATCTGATAGGCGGACGTCGCCACGCCCCAGGTGAAAGTCACGGATCCTCCCGATGTGGTGGAGGCCGGTCCCGACGGCAGGGGACCGGCCTCCTGACTGAAAAGGCTCAGTGCAGCCAGCAGGCGACCGTGCGCCCGTCCTGGTCGCTGAGCACGGGGATCTCCACGCCGCACCGCTCGAAGGCTTGCGGGCAGCGCGGGTGGAACGCGCACCCGGCCGGCATCCCCTTGAGGTCCGGCGGCGACCCCGGGATGCCGGTCAGCTCGCGGCGTGGACCGCGCAGGGCCGGGAAGGATCCCAGGAGCCCTTTCGAGTACGGATGCAGCGCGTCCCGGTAGACGGCTTTCGCGGGCGCCTCCTCGACGATCCGCCCGCCGTACATGATCGCGATCCGGTCGGAGAACTCGACCAGCAGCGAGAGGTCGTGGGTGATGAAGATGACCGAGAAGCCGAGGCGTTCCCGCAGCTCGATCAGCTGGCCGAGGATCTGCCGCTGCATCACCACGTCGAGCGCGGTGGTCGGCTCGTCCATGATCACCACCTGCGGGCGGAGGATCAGCGCCATCCCGATCATCACGCGCTGCCGCATCCCGCCGGAGAGCTGGTGCGGGTACGCGTCCATCCGGTCCGCCGCGATCCCGACCAGCCGGAGCATCTCCTTCGCCCGTTCGGTCCGCTCCGCCTTCCCCATCGACGGCTCGTGGGCCCGCAGCACGTCGGTGAGCTGGGTGGAGATCTTGTGTACCGGGTTGAGCGAGTTCATCGCGCCCTGGAACACGATCGCCGTCTCGGCCCAGCGGAACGCGCGCAGGTTCCAGTCGGTGAGCCCGAGCACGTCGTACGACTCGCCGGCCTGCGGGTGGTAGATCACCTCGCCGCCGGTGATCACGCCGGGCGGCGGGAGCAGCCGGGTCATCCCGTAGGCGAGGGTGGACTTGCCGGAGCCGCTCTCGCCGGCCAGCCCGAGCACCTCGCCCCGGTGCAGGGTGAGGCTGACGTCGCGGACCGCCCGGACGGCGTCCGCGCCGGTGCCGTAGTCGACGTCGAGACCCTTGATCTCGAGAACCGGTGCGCCGCTCATCGGCCCTTCCTCACCACGGGGGTGAACCCGACGCGCATCCGCACGGAGGACTTCGCCATGCGCAGGCGCGGGTTCACGAACTCGTCGATACCGAAATTGATCAGGGAGAGGGCGGTGCCGAGCACCGCGATCGCCAGTCCGGCCGGGATGAACCACCACCATGCGTGCTGGGCCAGCGCCTGCTGCCCCTGCGCCCAGAAGAGGATGGTGCCCCAGTTCCAGGTGGTGCTCGACGTGACGCCGATGAAGGCCAGGGTGATCTCGGAGAGCACCGCGAAGATGACCGTGCCGACGAAGCCGGAGGCGATCACCGCGGTCAGGTTCGGCATCAGCTCGAAGACGATCACCCGCCAGGTCTTCTCGCCGGTGGCCCGGGCCGCGTCGACGAAATCCCGGCGGCGCAGCGAGAGCGTCTGCGCGCGCAGCACCCGGGCGTTCCAGGACCACGAGGTCAGGCCGATGACCAGGGCGATCAGCCAGTCCTCGGCGCTCTGCAGGGTGGAGGTGATGATGATGATCAGCGGCAGCGCCGGGATCACCAGGAAGACGTTGGAGAGCGCCGAGAGCCCCTCGTCGGCCCGCCCGCCCAGGTATCCGGCGGTCACCCCGATCAGCACCGAGAGCGTGGTGGCGACGATGCCGGCGGAGAACCCCACGAAGATCACGCTGCGGGTGCCCGCGAGGAGCTGGCTGAAGACGTCCTGCCCGAGGTGGGTGGTGCCCAGCCAGTGATCCGCCGACGGCGGCTGGACCAGCGCGTTGCTCCGCGCGTCCGGGTCGTACAGGGTGATCCACGGGCCGATCACCGCGAAGACCAGGTAGACACCGAGGATGATCAGGCCGGTCGCGGCCTTCCGGTTCGCCACGAACCGGAACCGCCGGCGTCGTGTCACCGCCGGCACGGGGAGCGTCGCCACGGTCGCGGTCATCGCTCAGCCCTCCTTCCGGGTACGCGGATCGAGCAGCAGGTACGCCACGTCCGCCAGCAGGTTCGCCACCAGCACCGCGATCGTGATGATCAGGAAGATGCCCTGCATCAGCGGGTAGTCCTGGGCACCGAGGGCCTGGAAGAGCTGGAAGCCGACCCCCGGGTAGGAGAAGACGATCTCCACGAGCAGGGTGCCGCCGACGATGAAGCCGAGCGAGAGCGCGAAGCCGGAGACGTTCGGCAGCAGCGCGTTGCGGGCCGCGTAGCTCATCGCCACCCGCCGGTCGGAGAGCCCCTTGGCGTGCGCGACGGTGATGTAGTCCTCGCTGGAGACGGTGACCATCATGTTCCGCATGCTGAGGATCCAGCCGCTGACCGAGGAGATCAGGATGGTCAGCGCCGGGAGCAGGCTGTGCCGGATCGCGCTCGGCACGAAGTACTGGTCGAAGGCGGGCACCAGCCCGGTGTCGAAGCCGCCGGACGACGGGAAGAAGCTGTCCGGCCCGGTGAGCAGGTAGATCGCGATGATGCCGAGCCAGAAGTAGGGCACCGAGGAGAGGAACGTGGTCACCGGCAGCAGCCCGTCGGCCCAGGAGCCGCGCCGCCACCCGGCCAGCACGCCGAGCCCGGTGCCGAGGAAGAAGCTGATCACCGTGGTGATGCCGACCAGCAGCAGCGTCCAGGGCAGGCTGGACGCGATGATCTCGGAGACCGGGGTCGGGAAGAAGGTGAACGAGAGCCCGAGGTCGCCGTGCAGCAACTGCTTCCAGTAGTCCGCGTACTCGGCCCAGAGGCCCTTGTCCCGGTCGAGGCCGAAGAGCACGTAGAGCGACTCGATCGCCTGGCTGCTCAGCTGGCCCTGGTACTTGGTGATCAGGGCCTGGACCGGGTCGCCGGGCACCATCCGTGGGATGAAGAAGTTCAGCGTGATCGCGGCCCAGGCGGTGAAGAGGTAGAACGCCAGCCGTTGCAGGAAGTACTTCATGCCTGGTCACCGGCCTGGTCGTAGAGCCAGCAGGCCGCCCAGTGGCCCGGTGCGTCGCCGATCTGCAACGGCACCGGCAGGTCGGTCGAGCAGCGGGCCATCGCCGCCGGGCAGCGGGGATGGAAGCGGCATCCGCTGGGCGGATGCACCAGCGACGGCGGTTCGCCGTCGACCGTCGCGACTCCTCGCGCCACGTGGTCCGGGTCCGGCGCCGAGTCGATCAGGAGTTTCGTGTACGGATGAGCCGGGCGCTGCGTGACCGACTCGCTGTCGCCCCCCTCCACCAGGCGCCCGGCGTACATCACCACCGTCTCGTCGGCGAAGTAGCGGGCCGACGCGATGTCGTGGGTGATGTAGAGGATCGCCAGGTCGAGCCGGTCCCGCAGGTCGCGCAGCAGGTTCAGCACGCCGAGCCGGATCGACACGTCCAGCATGGACACCGGCTCGTCGGCGAGCAGCGCCTCGGGATGCGCGCCGAGCGCCCGGGCGATCGCCACCCGCTGCCGCTGCCCGCCGGAGAGCTCGTGCGGGAACTTGTCGAGATAGCGGTCGGCCGGGGTGAGCTGGACCCGTTCCAGCAGCTCGCGGAGCGCCCCGTCGAGGTCGTCGCCGGCGTGCCCGTGGATCCGCAGCGACCGGGTCAGGTGGTAGCGGATGGTGTGCGTCGGGTTCAGCGACGCGAACGGGTCCTGGAAGATCATCTGGACCCGCGAGCAGTACCGGCGGAACGCGGCGCCCCCGTGCGCCCGCGTCGACTCGCCGTGCAGCCGGATGTCGCCACCGGTCCGCGGGTGGAGCTGGGCCAGCAGCCGGGCGATGGTCGACTTGCCCGAGCCGGACTCGCCGACCAGGGCCACCACCCGCCCACGCCGCAGTGTCAGATGCACGTCGTCGACGGCGTGCACCGCCGGGCGGCGTACCCAAGAAGAGGGTTCAAGGGTGAGAAGGTCGCGGAGCCGCCGCCGGACGGGGAAGTGCTTGGTGAGGCCGACGGCCTCGAGCACCACCTCGCCGGCGGGGGCTTTCGCGTCGGGGATCGACGTCATCGGATCAGGCGCTGGCGGGCTTCAGGTGCATGATCACGTCGAGCGCGCCGGACTGGGTGGGCTGCAGGGGCGCGTACGGATCCTCGTCCGACGGCCAGCCGATCCAGTTCTTCACGCTGTACGCGCCGCCGACGTTGTCCGAGCCGACCGGCAGCATCGGCGCCTGCTCGACGAAGACCTGCTGGATGGTGGCGAGCGCGGTGGTGCGGTCCGCGTCGCTGGTCGCGTTCGCGTACGCCTTCAGCGCGGCGGTCGCCTCCGGGCTCTTGAACCGGCCGAAGTTGCCCTGCTGGGCGGCGGTGCCGATCGGCTTGTAGAGGTCGCCGTCGAGCACCGTCTGGTAGATGTCGAACGGCGTCGACCCGCCGTTGGTCCAGCGCATGGTGGCGCCGAAGTCGCCCTTCTGCACGTTGGCGTCCCAGACGTTCTGGTTCGGCTTCTCCACGGTGGCCGCGATGCCGAGGTCGGCCAGGTTGCTCTTGATGATCTCCAGCGAGGTCTGGTAGTCCGACCAGGGCGCCGGGTCACTGAGCTTGATGGTGACCGCCTTTCCGGTCTTGTCCTTCAGCGTGTCACCGTCGTACGTGTAGCCGTTGTCGGTGAGGAGTTTCTTCGCCCCCGCGACGTCCACGGTGAACGTCTTGCCCTGGTACGCGGCCGTGATGTACGCGTCGCCCGCCCCGTCCGGCAGCCCGGTGACGCTCTTCAGCTCGGGGTGGAAGTAGCCCGCCTCGGCCTGATTGAAGATGTCCGCCCGGTTGATCACCATGTTCATCGCCCGGCGCAGCGACGGATCGTCGAACGGCTTCGCGGTGGTGTTGAGGTAGAGGCCGTGGATGCCGAGCACGCCCGGCGCCCAGACCCTGTAGTGCTCCGGGTCCTTGGCGATGAAGGTCTGCTGGTAGCTCGGGATGAAGACGAAGCTCCACTCGGACTGGCCGGTGGCCAGCGCCGTGGTCTGCGCGTTGTTGTCCGTGTAGGACGTGTAGCGCAGCTCCTTGACCTGTGGCGGGTCCTGCCAGTAACCGCTCTCTCGGCGGGCGAGCGTGATCCCCTGCTGGCTGAACGTCGTCAGGGTGTACGGCCCGCTGCCGACCGGCTCCTTGACCGGGTCGGTCGCCGGGTCGGCGATCTTCTCCCAGAGGTGCTTGGGCACGATCGGGATCTGGCTGATGATCTTGTGCCAGGCGGTGAACTGCGACGAGGTGAAGGCGATGTGGACCTTGTTCCCGTCCTGGGTGATCTCGCCGAACGGGATCGCGAAGATGTTCAGCGCCTCGTTCGACTTGATCAGGTTGAACGTGTAGGTCACGTCGTCGGCGGTGAGCTTCTCCCCGTCCGACCAGGTGGCGCCGTCGCGGACGGTGACGTCGAGGGACGTGTAGTCGGCGGCCCAGGTGATCTCGCTGGCCAGCCAGGGCTTGGCCGGGTCGGCGGGCTTGACGTTGTTCCACATGCCGAGCGGCTCGTAGATGACCCAGCGGTAACCGAGCGAGGCGCCCGCAGACGTACCGATGAAGGGGTTGTTGTTCTCCGAGACCGTGCCGTTCGGCATGCCGATCGACAGGTGGTCGGCGCCCTTGCCGTTCGCGGTGTCCTTGTTGGCGTTGGGGGAGTCGCCGCAGGCCGCGAGCGCGCCGGCGGCGAGCGCTCCGCCCAGGGCGGTGAAGAGGGTCCGTCGCTGCATCGAAATACTCCTGAGAGGGCGTGCCTCATCGCGGGACGGCAGTCGCCGCCGACCCGGGATGAAGGGGAGATGTCAGGAAATGGTGGAGGAGCGCGCCACGAAGGTCGCCGGGATCACCGTCGGCCGGGTCGGTAGCGGAACACCCTCGAAGTGCGCGAGCAGGGTGCGGGCCGCGGCCTCGCCCATCTCGCGCATCGGCTGGTGGACGGTGGAGAGCGGTGGCTGGCTGTGCGCGGCCATCGGGATGTCGTCGAAGCCGACCACCGCGACGTCCTCCGGCACCCGCCGGCCGCTGTCCTGGATCGCCTGGACGGCGCCGAAGGCGGAGAGGTCGTTGTGGCAGAAGACCGCGTCGAACGCGATCCCGCCGGCGATCGCCCGGCGGACCGCGTCGGCGCCGCACTGCACGGTGAAGTCCCCGAGCAGCACGCGCTGACCGGGGATCGGGTGGCCGGCCTCGGCGAAGACCGTGGCGAAGCCGTCGGTGCGCTGGACGGTGCAGCCGAACCGGGCGGGCCCGGTGACCACGAGTGGCGTGTGCCGCCCGACCGCCAGCAGGTGGCGTGCGGCGTCGGCGGCTCCACTGTGGTTGGTGGTGCCCACGGTGGCGATGGTGCCGCCGGAGAGCTGGTCGCGGTCGTCGATGAGGACCATCGGCAGGCCGCGGGCGTGCAGGGTGGCGATGTAGTCGAGGGTGCCCTCGGGCTCGATCGCCAGCAGCCCGTCGAAGGACTTCGCGGCGACCTGGGCGTCGAACTGGCGCATCGAGTCCGGGCCGCGGTTGACGGTGAAGAGCAGCAGGCCGTACTCCTCGGCCTCCAGCACGTCCACCGCGCCCTGCAGCACCTCGCCCATCCAGGGCCAGGTGAGCGAGGGCACCAGCATGCCGACGACCCGGGTGCGGCCGCGGGCCAGGTTGACCGCACGGGCACTGGGGACGTAGCCGAGCTCGGCGATCACCGCGCGGACCCGCGCGGCGGTCGACTCGTCCAGCTCACCCTTGCCGTTGAGAACCCGGGAGACCGTGGTCTTGCTGACCTTGGCCCGGGCCGCCACGTCGGCGATGGTGATCGGCACGGTTGTTTCCTCCGTCTTACGAAGGGGTTCGGAACCGGTTTCGGTACCGGTTCCGGCAGTCAACCGCAGTGAGGACCGTCACGTCAATGCATCCGTCGATCTTTTAAGTTTCTATCCGATAACCGGGGCGGCGCCGAGGTGGGGGAGCACCACGCCGAGCGGGGCGTCGATGACCAGGTCCGCGTACGGCTCCCCACGGGTCACCCCGCGGTTCACGATCGCCACCCGGACGCCCTGCTTCACCGCGCGCAGCACGAACCGGCGGCCCGACATGACGGTCAGCGAGGAGCCCAGGACCAGCAGCGTGCGCGCGCCGGCGACCAGCTCGAACGCGCGGGACACCCGGTCGGCCGGCACGGTCTCGCCGAAGTACACGACGTCCGGCTTGAGCATCCCGCCGCAGTCCACGCAGTCGACCACCGCGAAGCCGTCCAGCTCGGCGTCGTCCAACTCCACGTCGCCGTCCGCGTTCACCGCGGTGGCCACCGCGGCGAACCGCGGGTTGGCGTCGGTCAGCCGGACCGCGAACGCCTCCCGGGGCGTCAGCACCCCACAGGCCAGGCAGGTGATCCGGGCCAGGTTGCCGTGCAGCTCGACCACGTCCCGGGCGCCGGCCGCCTGGTGCAGCCCGTCCACGTTCTGCGTGATCACCCCGTGCAGCAGGCCCCGCTCCTGCCAGCGGGCCACCGCCCGGTGCCCGTCGTTCGGCCGGGCCTGCCCGATGGTCCGCCAGCCGAGGTGGCTGCGGGCCCAGTAGCGGCGGCGGGCCAGGGGATCGCCGGTGAAGGTCTGGTACGTCATCGGGGTGTTCCGCCGGGCCGAACCGGACGGGCCCCGGTAGTCCGGAATACCGGAGTCGGTCGACAGGCCCGCGCCGCTGAGCACCACGACACCGCCCTCGGCGAGCCACCCGTCGAGGCGCGCCACCTGCTCCACCACCTGAAGGTCCACGCATGAATCGTCCCTCGCCCGGATGACGACACGGTGTATCCGACAGGTGGCGCTCCTCTCCTGTGCCGTGCACGAGGGGCCCCCGGGCGGTACGTTGATCCATGTGACCGCAGTGGCGCCCGAGACGACCCGCCCGTGGGGTGGTCGTCGCGTGCTGCGGTTGCTGGCCGGCCTCGCCGTGCTGCTGCTCGGCCTGGTGTCCCGGCGCCCCGCCGTGCCGCCCGCCGACCGGTCCCCGGACGAGCCCGCGGGCGCCGTCCCGATCCCGGCGGCCGACGTCGCCCTGCCCGCCGGTGTGGTCCCGCCGGTCAGGGCCTCCCGCGCACCCCCCGCGCTCTGACGTCCCGCTTCCCGACGTACCGCTACAGCAGTCTTCTCTTGGGGGTGTTCCGTGGATTCCGCCTTTCTGAGCTCGGTGCCGCAAGCCGTCGCCATCTGGCTGACCATCGTCGTGCTGCTCGCCGTGGCCGCCGCCACCATCCGGCTGCCCCGCCGCCTCACCCGGCCGTCCGAGGCCGCCTCGGACGCCGCCCGGTACGCGGACGAGATCGGTGTCGCCGCCGATCGGGCCGCCGTCACCGCCGAGCGCCGCCGGAGCGTCTGGGAGTCCGCCCAGGAGGAGGTGGGCGCCGCCTGGGGCGCGTACGAGCGGGCCGACCGGGAGGCGCGGCGGATCGCCTCGGCCACGGCGTACCCGATGATGAGCCGCCGCCGGAAGCCGGGGGAGAACGTCGACCGGCAGCGCTACCTGCACCGGGCGGCGAGCGAGCTGTGCCGGACCCAGGACCTGCCGATCTCCGCGCTCAACGACGTGTTCGCGCACCGCGGATGGAATCCCCGGCTCCACCCGGTGCAGCAGGAGGCGGTGCTGGCGAACGCCGTCCGGGAGCACCGGCTGCGGGCGTACCGGAGAGCGGTGGAACGGGAGCAGACCACCTGGCGCGCCGCCGAGGCCGCGGCCGAGGCGCTGCGTGCCCTGCGCGCCGAGGCGATGGCCGCACCGCTGCGTGACCGGGTCCGGGAGACCGCCGACGAGCGGTGGTGGACCGAGCAGTGGACGACTCCCGAACTGAGGGCGGCGGCGTGATGCACATCCGTCGATGCGGTCCCGTTCCGACCGGCTCCGTAACAGCGGCCCGGTAACGTTGCTCGTTACGGCGGGAGGTTCGAAGCACTGAGGAGGCGATGGTGTCGGTAACACCGGCGGGGAGCAACGTGCCCGTGAGGATGCACCGGGCCGCCCTGGTCGAGGACGCCGTCCACGAGGTCATCGAGCGCCGTCTTCGCAACCGGGGCTGGAAGCCGTACATCACTGCGTACACCGGGTACGGCGCGCCGGGCTGGGCCCGGGTGATGGGCCGCGTGCTGCTGGCGCGCCCCGGCATGGTCCGCCGGCGCCGGGAGAAACTCCGCGGCTGGCGCAGCTTCACCACCACCCCGGTCAGCGGCGCGGTGGTCCGCATCGAGATCGGCGGCAGCGTCACCGAGACGCGTACCGACCGCAGCGGGTACCTGGACTGCCGGGTCAAGGGCGACCTCGACCCGGGCTGGGGGAGCGCCCGGCTGACCACCGAGGGCGGCGCCCCGGTGGACGCGCCGATCCGGGTGATCGACCCGTCGGTCGGGTTCGGCCTGATCTCCGACATCGACGACACGGTGATGGTGACCGCGCTGCCGCGCCCGCTGCTCGCCGCCTGGAACACGTTCGTCCTCGACGAGCACGCCCGCGCCGCGGTGCCGGGCATGGCGGTGCTCTACGAGCGGCTGATCAACGCGAACCCGGGCGCTCCGGTGATCTATCTCTCCACCGGGGCGTGGAACGTCGCGCCGACGCTGACCCGCTTCCTCAGCCGGCACCTCTACCCGGCCGGCCCGATCCTGCTCACCGACTGGGGCCCCACCCCGGACCGCTGGTTCCGCAGCGGCCAGGAGCACAAGCGGACCACGCTGCGCCGCCTCGCCCGGGAGTTCCCGGACATCAGGTGGCTGCTGGTCGGCGACGACGGCCAGCACGACCAGGAGATCTACTCCGAGTTCGCCCGGGAGCACCCGGACAACGTCGCGGCCGTGGCGATCCGCCGGCTCTCGCCGACCCAGGCGGTGCTGGCCGGTGCGATACCCGGGCCGTCCGAGACACCGGAGATGGTGCCGTCGGGCGGCAAGACCTGGTTCGCCGCCCCGGACGGCGCCGGCCTGTGGTCGGTGCTCCGCGGATACCTGCTCCGCAAGGACGACCACGAGCCGGCGTGACGGTCAGTCCGCCGGGTCCGGTTCGATCGCGGGCTGGGCCGCCGACTCGGTGACCCGGGTGTGCAGACGCTCCCGGATCTCGTCCGGCGAGTACGCCCGGCGCTTACGCTCGGCCCGCGCGATCACCACCCCGGTCGCCGCCACGCCCGCCAGCCCTGCCAGTCCCGCTACCTTCCACCAACGCATCCGTTGAGAATAGACACGTGGTTGCCGACATCAGCCTCGACGAGGCCATCGAACTGACGCGTACCGGTGATATCTGGATCTTTCGCGGTCGCTCCGGCCCGGACCGGGCCATCCAGACGCTCACCAACAGCCCGGTGAACCATGTCGGGATGTCGATCGTGATCGAGGACATGCCGCCGCTGCTCTGGCATGCCGAGCTGGGCAGATCACTGCCGGACATGTGGTCGGGGACGTTCCAGCGCGGCGTGCAGCTGCACGACCTGCGGGACGCGGTCACGGTCTGGGCCCGCCGCTACGGGCAGCGCGGCTGGCTCCGGCAGCTCGACCCCGGCGTGACGCGGGCCATGGAGGACCGGGCGCTCAAGACGGTCGCCCGCCTCGACGGTACGCCGTTCCCGTCCACGTCCCAGCTGGCGTGGCGGTGGGCCCGGGGCCGGGTGCCGCAGGTCCGCCTCCCGTGGCAGGCGCACCGGCCGAACGACGCCTCGCTGGAGAAGGCGTACTGCGCGGAGGTGGTGGCGGTCACCTACGAGGACATGGGCCTGCTGCCGCACAACCGCAAGGCGAACTGGTACGACCCTGGCCGTTTCTGGTCAGGTGACGAGCTCGACCTCTGTCCGGGCTACCGCCTGGGCGACGAGATCGCCGTGAGCGTCCCCGAGGCCTGACCCGCCCGGCGTGGTGTGAAGTCCGGTGCGGAGAGCGCCCGGACTTCACACCACGAGGGGTCAGCGGGAGCGGCGGCCGCCGGCGCGGGCCGAGAATGCGGCCGCGCCGCCGCCCGACGAGGAGGCCGTGCCGGAGGAACGGGGCGTGCGCGGCTGACCGGACGTGGTCCGCTGCGACGGGCCCTGTGCCGCGGCGTCGCCACCCCGGCGGCGGCCCTTCTCGCCGCTGCCGCCGGTGCCGGCAGCCTGGCGCCCGGCCGCGTTGCCGCCCCGGGAGCCGCTCGCCTGGCGTCCGCCGTTCGCGGAGCGGCCGCCTCCGGCCGTCGCGTCGTTCGCGCCGTTGCGTGCCGACCCGGCGCCGGTGCGACCCGTGGCCGAGCCGGAGGTGGTGCGGCCCGACGACGCGCCCGTGGTGGAGCGGTCGGAGGCGGACGTCGCGGGGGCGGTGCCGGCGCCGCTGCGGCCGCGGCCACCCCGGCGGCGGCGGGACCCGGTGCCCGGGGACTCCGGCGAGGCCGGACGGGACGGCGCCTCGGCCTGCGGCGGTGCCGGCTTCACGAAGGTGCGCTCTCCCGGGGCCAACTCGGAGAGGAGCGCGTCGCCCGGACGGGCCCGGCGGGTGAGCGGCCGGATGCCCGCCTTGCGGGTCAGGTCGCGCACGTCGCCCTGCTGCTCGTCGGTCATCAGCGTGATCACCGTGCCGCGCGCGCCGGCCCGGGCGGTCCGCCCGGAGCGGTGCAGGTACGCCTTGTGCTCCATCGGCGGGTCGGCGTGGATCACCAGGCTGACGTCGTCGACGTGGATGCCGCGGGCCGCGATGTCGGTGGCGACCAGGGTCTCGGCGGACCCGTCGGAGAACGCGGAGAGGTTCCGGTTCCGGGCGTTCTGCGCCAGGTTGCCGTGCAGCTCGACGGCGGGCACCCCGGCCGCGTTGAGCTGCTTGGCCAGCACCTTGGCGCGTCGTTTGGTGCGGGTGAAGACCACCGTCCGGCCCGGCGCGGCGAGCAGGTCGACCAGGACGCCGAAGCGGTCGCCGTCGGTGACGTGCAGCACATGGTGCTCCATCTCGACCGGCGCCTGGGCCGCGGAGTCCACGTGGTGCGTGACCGGCTTGCGCAGGAACTGCTTGACCAGCACGTCGATCCCGTTGTCCAGGGTCGCCGAGAAGAGCAGCCGCTGCCCGCCGGCCGGGGTCTGCCCGAGCAGGCGGCGGACCACCGGCAGGAAGCCCAGGTCGGCCATGTGGTCGGCCTCGTCCAGCACGGTGATCTCCACCGCGTCGAGCGAGGCGTGGCCGTTGCGGATGTGGTCGTCCAGCCGGCCGGGGCAGGCGACCAGTACGTCGACGCCCGCGCGGAGCGCCTTGATCTGCGGGTTCGCGCCGACACCGCCGAAGACGGTGAGCGTGCGCAGACCGGCCGCCTCGGCCAGCGGGCGCAGCGTCGCCTCGATTTGGGTGGCGAGCTCGCGGGTCGGCGCCAGGATCAGCGCGCGCGGCTTTCCGGGCCGTCGCGGCGCCGCCGAGGCGGCCAGCCGGACCACCACGGGGATGACGAAGGCGTACGTCTTACCGGATCCGGTACGCCCCCGCCCGAGGAGGTCGCGCCCAGCCAGT
Organism: Actinoplanes sp. NPDC051851; assembly: GCF_040681165.1. Lineage (NCBI taxonomy): Bacteria > Bacillati > Actinomycetota > Actinomycetes > Micromonosporales > Micromonosporaceae > Actinoplanes > Actinoplanes sp. NPDC051851. The sequence goes on from NZ_JBFAYF010000008.1 coordinate 160,899, forward strand.
GAGTCCGGCAGCGTGGCCGACTGGATCGGGAACGGTGCGGTGATGCCGAGTCCGGCGAGCGTGCCGGTGATCGTGGCCGGAACGCCCAGCTCGAGGAACGTCGTCATTAAGGGGGTAACTCCGTAGGTCAGGTGAAGATCAATCGTACTGCTCACCGAGGGCGATCGGTTCGCACCCGGTTCTCGCCCCTGTGAGTGAGCCCCGTCGCATCGGCTCAGGGGCAACCGATTCGCACCCGTTCGCGAACCGGGTAGCACTCAAAGCAGCAGATCTTTTTCCTCAGCGCCGGAACTCCCCCTCCGGCGGAACGACTGAGGAGACCCCTGATGAACGGTGAGGCGCCTGCCGTCGATCGGCGTCGCGAGGACATCGTACGGGCGAACATGCCGCTCGTCGGGCACCTGGTCCGCGAGATGCTGGCCCGGGTGCCGGCGCACGTCAACCGCGACGACCTGCTCTCCGCCGGATACGCCGCCCTGGTGGCCGCCGCCCGCGGGTTCGACCCGGAGCGGGGTGTCCCGTTCCCCCGGTTCGCCGCCGCCCGGGTCCGCGGCGCCCTCCTCGACGAGCTGCGCGGCCTGGACTGGGCCAGCCGCTCGGTGCGCCAGCGGGCCCGCCGGACCGACACGGCCCGCGAGGAACTCACCGCCGAGCTGGGCCGTACCCCGACCCTGCCGGAGGTCGCCGAGCGCCTGGGCTGCACCGTCGAGGACATCGAGCACGCGCAGGACGACGTTCAGCGCGCCACGGTCTTCAGTCTGCAGGGGTTCGCCACCGCCACGGCCGACGACATCGTCACCGAGCCGGGTGCCGGGCCGGAGGAGATGCTGATCCGCCGGGAGCGCCTCGGATACCTCAAACACGCCGTCGACGCGCTGCCGGAGCGGCTCCGGGTGGTGGTCCAGGGTTACTTCTTCGACGAGCGCCCGATGGCCCAGATCGCGTCCGAGCTCGGTGTCAGTGAGTCCCGGGTGTCGCAGCTGCGCGCCGAGGCGCTGGTGCTGCTCCGCGACGGGCTGAACACCCACCTCGACCCGGCGCTCGCCGCCGAGAACCCGCCCAAGGAGGGCTGTGTCGCCCGGCGCCGGGCGGCGTATTACGACCGGATCGCGAGCCGGGGCACCCTGCACACCCGGCTCGCGCTGACCGGCCCGGACGGGCTGCCGGTCGCCGCCTGAGACCATCGCCGGTTGGTGTGGGCCCGTCGCGGTTCGCGGCGGGCCCAGGGCGGTTCCTACTGGTTGGCGCAGGTGCCGGCCTTCTTCTGGGCGGCGATCGCCTTCGCGGCGCCGAGCTTGTAGAGCGCCAGGCCCTCCTGGGCGGGCTCCAGCTTCCACGCGTCCTTCTCGTAGACCATGGTGTACGACTGCGCCGCCACCAGCTGCTTCGCGATCACGATGGCCTTGTCGGTGCCCTCGAGCCGCGCGCTGGTCAGCTGGATCGCCAGGCCTTTGCGGGAGCACGCCTGGTTGAGCTGGACGTAGTCCTTCTTGCTGATCGCCTGCTTGCCGGCGCTGGTGTACATCTCCCACGCGCCGTCGTAGTCGCCGCCGCTGAACCGGTCGAAGACGGTCTGCGCGGCGGCCTTCGCGCCCTCCAGGGTCTTCGGCTCCGGACCACCGGCCGCGGCGGCCGCGGCGGCAGCGCCGTCCTCGGGCTTGTCGGAGCAGGCGCTGACGAGGCCGAGCGCGGCGACACCACTGAGGGCCAGGACGGTCAGGCGGTAGATCGGGTGGTGTTTGTCCATGTCCCGGTTAAAGGGCGCGCATGGTCGCACGTAACGGGCCCGGCGTGTCCAGACGGATTCCGGACACTGACGCCCCCGGCCCGTAACCCCCGAACCGTCGGCTAATCTGGTCGTTTGCCGAATGGCCGGAAACACGAAACGGCAGCCTGAAAAAGAGGCTGCCGAGCGCCGGAATGATAGCACGAAAAGGGGCGACTTTGTCAAGCTTGAACGCCGACTTCGATTCCGAGCAGGCGTACTTGACCGCGCTCTACCAGCGGCTCGATCAATTGCGGGCCCAGGCGGACGGCCGGCTGCGCGCGATCCTGCTGGAGGCCGGCGGAACCCCGCAGGGACGGACCCAGCGGGAGGCCACCCGCTCCCACTATGCCGAGCAGCTCGCCCAGATGAACTCGGTGGAGAACGGGCTCTGCTTCGGCCGGCTCGACTTCTCCGCCGTGCGGCCGCGGTACATCGGCCGGATCGGGCTCTTCGCCGAGGACCGCGACGAGGATCCGCTCCTGGTCGACTGGCGCGCCCCGGCGGCGCGGGCGTTCTACCTCGCCACCGCGGTCAGCCCGGACGGCGTGACCCGGCGGCGGCACCTACGCACCCGGGGGCGGACCCTCACCGGGATCGACGACGAGGTGCTCGACCTGGCGGCCGGCGACGGCACCGGGCGCGAGGACGTGACCGGGGAGGCTGCGCTGCTCTCGGCGCTCAACGCCAACCGGACCGGCCGGATGCGGGACATCGTCGAGACCATCCAGGCCGAGCAGGACGAGGTGATCCGTTCCGGTCTGCCCGGCGTCCTGGTGGTCCAGGGTGGGCCGGGCACCGGCAAGACCGCGGTGGCGCTGCACCGGGCGGCGTACCTGCTGTACACGTACCGGCAGCAGCTCACCCGCTCGGGCGTGCTGATCCTCGGTCCCAACCCGACCTTCCTGCGCTACATCTCCCAGGTGCTCCCGTCGCTGGCGGAGACCGGGGTACTGCTCGCCACCCTCGGCGACATGTTCCCCGGCGTACGCGCCCGCGCCACCGAGCCGCCCGCGATCGCCGCACAGAAGGGCGACCTCGACCTGATGCTGCCCGCGCTGGAGAACGCGGTCGCCGACCGGCAGACCGTGCCGGAGGGCTTCGTCGAGGTCGACCACGACGGTTACCCGCTGCGCATCGAGCGGGCAGTGCTGGAGGACGCCCGGGCCGCCGCCCGCCGGACCGGCCGCCCGCACAACGTGGCCCGCGCGGTCTTCGTGACCGAGGCGATCCACGCGCTCTCCCTGCAGATCGCCGAGCGCATCGGCGCCGACCCGCTCGGCGGGGAGAACCTGCTCTCCGCGGCGGACCTCGCCGAGACCCGGCGCGAGCTGCGCGAGGACATCGACGTACAGCAACTGCTCTTCGATTTCTGGCCGGTGCTCACGCCGCGCCAGGTGCTGCGCGATCTGCTGACCGATCCTGATCGGCTGGAGTCGGCGGGGCTGCCGGCCTCGTTCCACCGCGGCCGGGACGCCGGGTGGACGCCGGCCGACGTGCCGCTGCTGGACGAGCTCGCCGAACTGCTCGGCGTGGACGACACGCTCAAGGTCCGTGAGCGGGACCGTCAGCGGCGGGCGGCGATCGAGTACGCGGAGGGCGTCCTGGAGATCGTCGAGGGCTCCCGGTCGCTCGACTTCGAGGACGTGGAGGAGGAGATCCTCTCCGCGATCGACGTGGTCGACGCGAGCGCGTTCGTGGAGCGGCACGAGGTGCTGGACACGCGTACGGCGGCGGAGCGGGCGGCGGCGGACCGCACCTGGATGTTCGGGCACGTGATCGTGGACGAGGCCCAGGAGCTGTCGCCGATGGCCTGGCGCCTGCTGATGCGCCGCTGCCCGAGCCGGTCGGTGACCGCGGTCGGTGACGTCGCCCAGACGTCGGAGCTGGCCGGGACCACCACGTGGGACCAGGTCTTCGAGCCCTACGTGGCGCAGCGGTGGCGGCTGGTCGAGCTGACCGTCAACTACCGGACGCCGGCCGAGGTGATGGCGGTGGCGGCGGACGTTCTCGCGGCGGTGGACCCGTCGCTGCGGCCGCCGCGGTCGGTCCGGTCGGCCGGGGTCACGCCGTGGGCGCGGCGGGTGGCGCCTCCCGCGCTCGCCGACGAACTGCTCTCCGACGTACGCAAGGAGGCGGCCGCCACCGAGCACGGACGCGTGGGTGTCCTCGTCCCGGAGAGCCTGGAGGCGTCGCTCGGTGCGGCCGTGGTCGCGGAGATCCCCGGCGCGGCCGTGGGTGAACAGCCCGATCTGCTGAACCAGGTCGTCGTGATGACCGTCCGGCAGGCCAAGGGGCTGGAGTTCGACTCGGTCCTGGTGGTCTGCCCGTCGCTGATCATCTCGGAGAGTCCTCGCGGGCTCTCCGATCTGTACGTCGCGGTCACCCGGGCCACCCAGCGCCTCGGCGTCCTGCACACCGAGGAGCTGCCCGCGGTGCTCGCCTCGCTCGGCTGAGACGTCCCGCCCGGGACGGGGATCCGGGGCGCGATTCCCGGTCGTGGGTGGTGCGCGACGTTGCCGATCGATTCTGGACCGCCCAGGCGGGACGCCGGATCCCGCGGCGGGTGCCCAGTCGGCCGTCTCCGTCTCGCCGCGCTGCACGGGGTGCCGGGGCCCGGTCGTGCCGGGCCTGGTCGCACACTCCAGGAGCGGTATCGGGACAGGGCCGCGTGCCAGGGGTCTCGGCGCCCCGGACTGCCAGCGTCTACCCGGCGGTGTTCAGCGAGCCCGCTCGAACACTCGCCGCCCGTGGATCGCCGGTTCCGTCGGGCGGGGTTCGTTCGTGGACCCGGTCGGGCGGTGCCCCGTGGGCGGTGGGCTGGCGGTCCGGGGTGCCCGCGGGGGTGGTGGGCTGGCGATCCGGGGTATCTCGGGCCGGTCGGCTGGCGATCCGGGGTGTCTCGGGCGCTCCGAGTGACCCCTGACCACCAGCCGCGCCGGGAAAGCTGGCGCTCACGGGTCACTCCAGCCCGCCGACACAACCGAGAACGCCTATTGCGTCCGGCACCCCGCTCGCCGGTCGGATGGCCGGGGTCAGCCGAATTCGCGTGTGGTGGTGCCGAAGATGTGGGGGATCTCGATGTCGGGGGTGCCCCCGGTGTACATCCGCGCCGTCTCGAAGCAGGGGGTGAGCGCGAACTTCTCGGCCAGGGTGACGCCGGACCAGTTCACGTCGGGGACGTCGAGGAGGATCGGGGCGTCCCCCTCGGACATGGCCAGCACGCTCAGCAGGTGAGCGGCGATGTCGGGGGACTCGGCGTAGAGCGGGCCGATGCGGGCGGTGTCGCCGGCCGGGCGCCGTACCGCGAAGCCGGCCAACTCGCCGTCGCGCAGAGCCGCCAGGGCCCGGTGTTTCGGGGCGGAGATCCAGAGTGCGAGGAAGGCGTCGCGGTCGGCGGGGAAGAAGCGGCGGTCGTAGGCCGCCAGGTCGGCGAAGCCGATGCTGCGGGCGTCGACCACGGTGACGCCGGGGGCGGTCTCGATGCGGTCGATCCGGCCGCGGTACCGGACCGTGTTCCAGGACGTCCGGAAACCGGAGCGACGGTAGTTCTCCTGCTGGAGGGGCACGCCGTCGAGGCCGACGTTGCGGCCGGCCAGCCGCTCCATGCCGGCCTGCCAGACCCGCCTGCCGTAGCCGTGACCGCGCCACTGCGGGACGGTCAGGTAGAGGCCGATGAAGCCGTGCTTCTCGCCGTAGCGGATCGCGGCGATGGACGTGACGGCGCGTCCGTCCAGGCGGCCCACCAGGAACGCGTTCGGGTCGCCGGCGAAGAAGATGTTCTCGTCCCAGGCGCCCGGGTTCCAGCCCTCGGCGGCGGCCCACTGCACGATGACCCGTACCTCGGCGGCGCTGGCCACCCCGACTGCGAATTCCCCCATGGTCCGTCCCTCTCCCGTACTCCCCGTCACTTCCTCTCTGTGGAATACACCACAATTGTCGGATAAAACACCCAATTTGCCGCATGCCACGCGGCGTCGGTGGGTCCTCGGTGTGGGACCGGGGTGGCCGGGGCCGGGCGGGAACGCGAGGGCGGGGTGGGACCGGTGAGTGTGACGCCTATGGCGAAGGCCGGTAGGGCGTACCTGAGGAGGAGGCCCGGCGTCCGCCAGACGCCGGGCCCGCAGACCGGAGCTTGGATCACGCAGCCCGGGAGGCGCCCTTGGCGTGCGCGGTGTGACCGTGCGCGTTGGTCATGGCCAGACGGCTGCGCATGGTGGTGTTGTTGCCGATGGTGGCGTAGTACGACGCGCGGCGCCGGGCGGTGATGCTGTCCGGGTTGTCGGGGACCGGGGCCAGGTCGGGGTCCAGGTGGGTGTTGAGGCCGTCACGGAGCAGGGAGAGGGCCTCGGCGCGCAGCTGCGACACGCGGGACTCGGTGACGCCCAGGTCGTCGGCGATCTCCGCCATCGGGCGCTCCCGCAGGAAGTACTCGGTGACGACGGTCTGCAGGCGGTCCGGGAGCGACGCGATGGCGTGGTGCAGGTAGCCGATCTGCTCGCGGCGGATCAGCATCTCCTCCGGGCCCGGGGTGCGCTCGGTGACCAGGTCGTCGGCGCTGCTGGTGGTGAAGCCCTGCAGCGAGAGGACCGTCGCGCGCTGCACGTCGGTGTCGGTCTGGTGCAGCTCGGACGTGGTGGTGCCGAGCGCCTGGGCCAGCTCCTCGGGGGTGGGCGTACGCCCCAGGCTGGTGGTCAGGCTCTGCCGGGTGGTGTCGGTGTTGCGGGCCTTGGAGCGCACCGAACGGGTCGCCCAGTCGAGCGCGCGCAGCTCGTCCAGGAGCGCGCCGCGGATCCGGGTGCCGGCGAAGCGGTGGAACGGGACGCCGCGCTCCGCGTCCCAGCCGCGCGCCGCGGTGACCAGGGCGTGCAGGCCGGCGCTGGTCAGGTCGTCCCGGTGGATGTGGTTCGGGATCCGGCTGAGCATGTCCCGCACCAGGTGGCCGACGAGCGGCATGTGCGTGCGGATCAGCTCCTCCTGCTCGCGGGCGGAGAGAACCGGCGTGGTGGTCGCGGTGTCGGCGGCGATGTCGGCAACGGTCGTCATGTCGGTTCCCCCCGGTTGTTGTCGGTGCCCGTTGTCGGCGGGCCCGGCTGACAGGGAGAAACTCTGAAGTCCGTGGGGTGCGGGACGAGGTCGCGCGCGGTTGCTCTCCGGTTGCCTCCGCACCGGTGGGTTGCCCGTGCCGATCGGCGGGCAAGGTCCTCGCTTGAGGGTTTCTGCGAGGTTGCGAGAGGGTGGGCCGCATGGACCTGGGAGACAGTGGCGCCGCCGTGAACCTGATCGCCGGCCTGGTGATCGTGGCCGGGGTGCTCGGGGTGATCCTGCCGGTCCTCCCCGGCCTGCTGCTGACCTGGTCCGGGGTGTTGCTCTGGGCGCTGCTCGCGGACGTCGGTGCGGGCTGGCGCTGGGGCGTGCTGGCGGTGGCCACGGTGATCGCCGGTCTGGGGCTGGTGATCAAGTTCCTGTGGCCGGGGAAGAAGCTCAAGGGCAGCGGGGTGCCCTTCGCCTCACTGCTGGTCGGCGGGGTGCTCGGGGTGATCGGCTTCTTCCTGGTGCCGATCGTGGGGCTGATCCTCGGGTTCCTGCTCGGGGTCTACGCCATGGAGGCGGGGCGGCTCGGCGCCGACCGGGCGTGGCCGTCCACCCGGCGGGCGCTGGCCGCGGTGGGCCTCTCCCTGTTGGTGGAGCTGGCGTCGGCGCTCGGCATCGCCGTGGTGTGGCTCTTCGGGCTGCTGTTCAGTGGCGCCGTGGCGCTCGCCTAGCCAGCAGCCTCCGGCGCCGCTGGACCAGGAGCAGCAGCAGCGGGATCATCGCCAGCAGCACCGCGACGCCGCCCGCGACCAGCAGCGACATGCCCTGCCGGCTGGTCTTGGCGGCGGCGCTGACCTTCCCGGTGCCGCCCTCCTCGGACGCCGTCGGCGTGATCTTGGAAGCGGCGATCTCCTCCGGCGTGACCAGATGGCCGACCGAGGATCCCTCCTTCAGCGAGAAACCCCAGTCGAGCAGGGCCGCACCCTGCTGCCAGCCGCGTTTCGGGTACGCCTCGGCGCCGAGCACCGTCACCACCAGACGCCGCCCGTTCTTCTCCGCCGCTCCCACGTAGCTGTGCCGGGCCAGGGTGGTGAACCCGGTCTTCCCGCCCAGGGCGCCCGGGTAGTTGTAGATCAGCTTGTTCTCGTTCTGGAACTGGAACCCGCCGACGCCGAGCGACTTCTGGGCCGGCATCTGCGCCGTCTCGGTCAGCACGTACTTGCGGAAGTCCGCGTTGGCGAAGCAGACCCGGGCGATCAGGGCCAGGTCGTACGCGCTGGTGAACTGCCCCTTACCGTCCAGTCCGGACGGGGTGACCGCGTGCGTCTGGTACGCGCCGATCGCCGCCGCCTTCGCGTTCATCGCCGCGACCGTGGTCGCCACGCCGTCCGAGCCGCCGCCGCCCGCCGTCCGGGCCAGCGCGTTCGCCGCGTCGTTGCCGGAGTTGAGCAGCAGTCCGAGCCAGAGCGTCGAGATCGGATAGGTGCCGCCGACCACGATGCCGACCGCGGAGCTGTTCTCCTCGATCTTCAGGTCGCTCTTCACGACCTTGACCTTCTGCTCCGGGTCCAGCTTGTCGATGATCGTCGCGGCCAGGAGCGTCTTCTGTACGCTCGCCGGCGTCTGGTACACGTGCGGCCCGCAGGCGCCGAGCACCTCGCCGGTGTCCAGGTCGGCCACGATCCAGGTGGTCGCGGTCAGCGACGGTGGCTTCTTCGCGCCGTCCGGGACGATCAGCCCGTGGGTGGCCAGGTCCTCGCCGCCGACCGCCATGTCCTCGGCGTCATCGGCCGGCGGGACGGGACGGGCCGGTGCGCTCGGCTTGGCCAGGTCGGGGTGCGGGCAGTCGACCTCGGCAGCCAGCGCCGGTGTGGACGGGACGGCCACCCCGGCGGCGACCAGCAGGAGCGCGGCGAAACCACGGATCACGGCCAACTCTCTCCCGCTTCCAGACGGCGGTGCAGCAGATGTTCGAGGGGGATCGTCTCGCCGTCGCCGCCCCCGGCGCCCACGATCAGCCGGGGCATGCTCGGGGCGATCTCGGCGCCGGTGAACCGGGCGCGCAGCGACGCGGGCACGGTGAGCACGTAGTACTCCCCGTCCTCGCCGACCGCGACCGACCGGTTCGCCTTGAGGTACCAGCCCCTGACCCGGGTCTGATACGTCCACCGGCCGTCGTACGACCTGGCGGTCAGGGTGTGCGGGCGCAGACCGGCCTCGCCGGCCCGCTGGACGAAGTCGTCGAGCAGCGCCGCGGCGTGCCGGGCCTCGGCGCTGCGGCCCGCGTCCAGGGCGGCCGCACGGCCGGCCACGGCCAGCCGGTGGTGTTCCAGCCAGGCGGCGTGCTCGTCCTGCATGGCGCCGACCCTAACGTGAGAGCCCCGCGGGAAGTCAACCGGGCCTTTCTGTGGATTCGGACCGAATACCGGCTGCCCATTCTGATAAGGGAACCTGGCTTCCGGACGGAAAGAATTGCCGGAGAGTTGCGCTCGATGCGGGTTGCGAGCCAGACTGGGCGCGGTCGATTAATTTCACTCGGGAGTCGTTATGGCGCGGCAGGTAATCACCACCCTGATCGACGATCTGGACGGCAAGAAGGCGGATCGGACGGTCGAGTTCAGTCTCGACGGCGTCAGCTACACGATCGACCTTTCCGAGGCCAATGCCGGAAAGCTTCGTAAGCTTCTGGACCCGTACATCAGCGCGGGAACGCGCCTGGGCCGCACCGCGACCAACCGCATCCCGTCCCGTGGCGCCGTGCCGGTCCGCACCGCCGGCTCCCGCGACGAGAACAGGCTGATCCGCGAGTGGGCCATCCGCAGCGGGCACAAAATCTCGGAGCGTGGGCGCATTCCACAGGAGGTCAGCAACGCCTATCGGGCCGCGCACGGCCGCTAGGCCGCGTTTCGGAAACGCGGCCTAGGCCGGGAAGCGGGTTCGGGCGGCGCCGTCGCGGCACCGCCCGAACCGGGGAAAAGTACTGTCCGAATTGGACGACAGTTTAAAAACGTGGCAGCTCGGCGGCGACGGCTTCCAGCACCTTCTCGTCGCCGGCATACCAGCTCGACTCGCGCGGCCAGTGCGTGATCACATCGGTGAAGCCGAGCTCGGCGGCCAGGCCCGCCGCGTCCTGGAATGCCGCCACGCTGCTCAACGAGAAGACCGGCGCGGAATCCAGGTTCAGATAGCGGTCCACCGATTCCGGGGCGCGACCGGTATCGGCCAGGGTCTTCTCGAAGCGGTCCCGGAGCTCGGCGACCGTACGCCACCAGACCTCGGCGCTCTCCTCGCCCTGCGGGCCGGTGGTCACCCAGCCGTTCGCGTACTTGGCGGCGAGCCGCAGCGCCCGCGGGCCGTTCGCGGCGATCACGAACGGCGGCCGGGGCTGCTGGACCGGCCCGGGCGTGCTGCGCGCGTCGACGGCGGCGTAGTAGTTCCCGCTCCACGTGGTCGAGCGGGACTGCAGGACGGTGTCGAACAGCTCCAGGAACTCGGCGAACCGGTCCACCCGCTGGCCCGGGGTGAGCTCCGGGCGGCCCAGCACGGCCGAGTCGAAGCCGATGCCGCCGGCGCCCAGGCCGAGGATCAGCCGGCCACCGGAGATGTCGTCGAGGCCGACCGACTCCCGGGCGAAGTGCACCGGGTGCCGGAAGTTGGGCGAGGCGACGTAGGTGCCCAGCCGGATCCGTGAGGTGACGGTGGCGGCGGCGGTCAGCGTGGTGACCGCGTCGAACCACGGCCCCTCCACGAGGTCGCGCCAGCCGAGGTGGTCGTACGTCCAGGCGTGGTCGAAGCCGTACTCCTCGGCGAGCCGCCACCGCCGGCTCGCCTCGCTCCACCGCTGGTCAGGAAGAATGACGATGCCAAAGCGCACGGTTCGACATTAGCCGCTCAGGCGGTGCGCAGGTCGTCCGTGGCCGCAGGGGGATCGGCGGCGGCCGACTCGAAGGCCTGGAGCGCGCGTACCAGGTCCTGACGGGACCCGGCCGGCATCCGCTCCAGGATCTCGGCCAGTGCGGTACGCCGTCGCTCCCGGAGGTCGGCCAGCAGCCGCCGGGACGCCACGGTCAGCAGCAGCCGCACCTCGCGCCGGTCCCGGGGGTCGGCGACCCGGCGCAGCAGCCCGGTCGCCTCCAGGCGGTCGCAGAGCCGGCTCGCCGACGAGGGCACCACGTCGAGCGCCTCGGCCAGCCGGCTCATGTTGGTGTGCTGGTTGGCCGCGACGATCGTCAGGACACGCAGCTGTGCGGGCGGGATCGCCGGGGACTGCGCGAGGCGGGCCCGTTCGAGCACGGCCACCAGCGCATCCACCGACGACTCGACCGCCTCGGCGATTTCGCTGGCGTACTCCATGCATTCCCCGTCGAGAAGAGTCACGGATCCGTGAGGAACTACTCTTGCCCTGCCGGAGAGGGGTTCAATCTCGTCAGCGGCGCCAGTCCATGCAGACCATCACCGCGTCGTCCTCCGGCTCGTGGCCGGCGTGAAACTCGCGCAGACCACGCATCACGGTACCCACCGCCTCGGTGGCGGGCTGCAGCCGTGTCCTTCGCAACGCGCTGAGCAGGGCGGATTCCCCGAAAGTGGTGGTGCCGCCGGGTGCCGCGGCGTGAACTCCGTCACTCACCACGAGCAGCCGGTCGCCGGGTTCCAGACGGAACCGCTGAATCTCGTAGTGCGCCTCGGCGAACATGCCGAGCGGGAGCTGCTGCTCCAGGCGTACCTGGGTGACGTCGCCGCCGCGGGCGATCAGGCACTGCGGCGAGCCGGCGTCCACCGCGTCCACCCAGCCGCTGACCAGGTCGATCTCCAGCAGCAGGGTGGCCGCGTGCAGCGCGCCGTTGAACCGGGCGTGCACCGCGTCGGAGGCCTGCTCGGCCTGCTCGACGATGTCGGCGCCGCGGCGGCGGGCGTTGCGCATCGCGTTCACGGCGAGCGCGGAGAGCATCGCGGCGTCCATGCCGTACCCGTCGCCGTTGAGCACCGTGACGGTGAGCCGGTCGCCGGTGAGCGCCCAGTCGAAGTGGTCGCCGTGCACGTCGTACGCCGGCTCCAGCTGCCCGGCGAGCAGGAACCGGTCGTCACCGAGCGAGCGCCCGGGCAGCAGGTCCCACTGCAGCTCGGCGGCCATCGTCAGGCGTTCCCGGCGCCGGGCACGGCGGTACCGGTCGGTGCTGGTGTCGGCGCCGCGCAGGGCGACCGCGAGCTCGTCGGCGATCGCGGCGATCTGGTCGTGCTGTTCGGGATCGGGCGGCCGGGGCACCTCCAGCCGGAGGACGCCGAGCCGCTCGCCCCAGCAGGTCAGCGGCAGGTGCAGCCGGGTGTGCCCGGCGACGGTGCTCTCCCGGCCGGGCCGCTGGCTGCCCAGGCAGCGCATCGCGGCCGGATCGGCGTCCGGGCCGGAGCCGCCGAGTAGCGGGCAGAGGCGGGTGTGGGACAGGTCGGCGAGCAACAGCTCGATCCGTTCGGCCGCGAAGTGTCGGCGCAGATGCTCGGCTGCGGCCTCGGGCAGGCGATCGGGCGGGGTGGCACGCAGCAGCGCACCCACGGGAACCGGACGGTCGGACATTCGCACACTCCTCTCGGACCATTATTTGTTATACGGCAAGTATTTTCGCGAGGGCAGGGCAGCATGCCCCCTTCGCGGGGGAGCCGGCCCGTGCTCTCAGGCGAACGACTTCTCGAAGTGGATCAGGCTGCCGGTACGCGGGCTCGACTGCATCCGCACGTTCTCACCGAGCGCCCGGATCAGGAACAGGCCACGACCGTGCTCGCCGTCCGAGGTGGGCGCTGCCGACGCGGTCTCCGGGTCGAAACCCGTGCCCTCGTCGACCACGTCGATGGAGCAGCGGGTGTCGTGCACGTCGAGGTGGACCTCGAAGTTCTCCGCGCCCTCGGCGTGCTTCACCACGTTGGCGCACGCCTCGGTCAGCGCGATCTCGAGGTCGGAACCGGCCTGACGGTCGACCCGGAGGATCGACAGCGCGCTCCGGAGCAGCCGGCGCACCGCGGGGACACTGTCCACCTCGCGGGGAAGATTCAGCCGAACCGACATGCGCATGGTGTTTTCTGTGCCCGATCGGCTCACTCGTTAACCGTCCCCGTTTCGTGTTATCCATGGTGCCCGCACCCGTCTCCCTATCCGGGCTGATGAAGGAGGGTCATGGCAGGGCAGGTTGACAAGGCGACCGTTGTGGCTGCTCAGGCGGGTGACGCGGGGGCGATCGACCGGCTGGTGGCCGGGTGTCTGCCGCTGGTCTACACCATCGTGGGCCGGGCGCTGGAGGGTCACGCCGACGTCGACGACGTGGTGCAGGAGACGATGATCCGGGTGCTGCGGAACCTCGGCGACCTCCGCGATCCCGAGTCGTTCCGCTCCTGGCTGGTGGCGATCACGGTCCGCCAGGTCCGGGACCGCTTCCGCCGGCGTCAGGTCGCCCCGGACACCCTGCTCGACGCGGACCTGCGCGATCCCGGCGCCGACTTCACCGATCTGGCGATCACCCGGCTCGAACTCTCCGGTCAGCGCCGGGAGACCGCCGAGGCGACCCGCTGGCTCGACGAGGAGAACCGCGAACTGCTCTCGCTCTGGTGGCTGGAGGCCTCCGGCGAACTCACCCGGGACGAGATCGTCGACGGCACCGGCCTCGGCCGCCAGCACGCCGCGGTCCGGATCCAGCGGATGAAGGCTCAGCTGGAGACCGCCCGCGCGGTGGTCCGGGCGTTGCAGTACAGCCCGCGGTGCCCGGAACTGGCCATGCTGCTCGCGCCCTGGGACGGCCGTCCGGGAGCGCTCTGGCGCAAGCGCATCGCCCGGCACACCCGGGACTGCCGGCCCTGCTCGCCCGCCTGGCAGGACCTCGTCGCCGCGGAGCGGCTCCTCGCCGGCCTGCCGCTCCTGCTGCCTCCCGTCACCCTCTCCCACCTCATTGCGGGTACGCCCTCCGCGGCCGTGTCGCCAGCCTCCTCCGCCGTCGCCAAGGTGGGCGTCAGCGTGGCCCAGAAGGCGCTGGTCGGCGCTCTCTCCGTGGGCATCGTCGCGGGCGGTGGCGCGGTGGCCGCCTACGCGACACGCGCCGACGACGTGCCGGCCGCGCTGGTCACCTCGTCGTCGCCCGCGTCGGCCGTCGCGGCGTCCCCGGCGTCCCCGGCCGCGTCGCCCTCCCCGGCCCGGCCCTCGTCGGCGGCCCCCTCGTCGCCGGCCCCGAGCCGTACGTCGGCGGCCGCGGCCGCGGTGCCCGCCTCGCTCTCCGCGAAGAAGGGCGTCGGGGTCTGGAAGTTCACCGGGTCCAAGGCGGCGCTCAAGGACGTCGGTGCGGGCTGGTACTACGACTGGGCGCCGAACGACGACGAGGTCCCCGGGCCGTCCGGCGTCGAGTTCGTGCCGATGATCTGGGGCGCCGCCAACGTCACCACGGCCACCCTGAAGCAGGCGAAGTCCGAGGGCGACGTGCTGCTCGGCTTCAACGAGCCGGACATGAGCGGGCAGGCGAACATGAGCGTCGAGGACGCGCTCGCGCTCTGGCCGAAGCTGGAGTCGACCGGGATGTACCTGGTCAGCCCGGCGGTCGCGTACGGCGGGGACACCGAGGGCGGCTGGCTGGACCGGTTCATGACCGGCGCCTCCTCCTCGGGGCTGCGCGTCGACGCGATCGCGATCCACTGGTACGGCTCCGACTTCAGCGCGGCCGCCGTCGACCAGTTCCTCGGCTACGTCGACGCGGTCCACGAGCGCTACGGCAAACCGATCTGGATCACCGAGTTCGGGCTGATGAACTTCAGCGGCTCACCGAAGTACCCGACCGGCGCGCAGAAGGTCACCTTCATCAAGGGCGCCACCCGTGGTCTGGAGAAACGCTCCTACGTCGAGCGGTACGCCTGGTTCGGCCTGCCCGCCGTGGGGGACAGCGTGGACTTCGGGCTCTACCGGGACGGCACGACCCCCACCGAGGCGGGTGAGGCGTACCGGTCCGCGGGTTAGTCTTCGTTCATGATTCGGTTCGGGTACAAGGCGTCGGCGGAGCAGTTCGCGCCGGCTGAACTGCTCAGGTACGGCATCCTCGCGGAGGAGCTCGGCTTCGACTCGGTCTTCGTCAGCGACCACCTGCAGCCGTGGCGGCACGACGGCGGGCACGCGCCGGCCGCCCTGCCCTGGCTGGGGGCGCTCGCCGCGCGTACCGAGAAGGTGTTGATCGGAACGAGCGTGCTGACGCCCACCTTCCGCTATCACCCGGCGGTCGTCGCACAGGCCTTCGCGACCCTGGGCTGCCTCGCGCCGGGCCGCGCGATCCTCGGCGTGGGCTCCGGCGAGTCGCTCAACGAGGTGCCGCTCGGCACCGCCTGGCCGGAGGGCAAGGAACGCTTCGCCCGGCTGAAGGAGGCGGTCCTGCTGATCCAGAAGCTCTGGGCCGAGGACCGGGTGACGTACGAGGGGCAGTTCTACAAGACCGAGAACGCCACCATCTACGACAAGCCGTCGACGCCGGTGCCGATCTACATCGGCGCGTCGGGCCCGGCGGCGACCCGGCTGGCGGGGCGGATCGCGGACGGCTTCATCACGACCAGCGGCAAGGGGCACGCGCTCTACACGGACACGCTGCTCCCGGCGGTGACCGAGGGCGCCGAGAAGGCCGGCCGCAAGATCGACGACCTGGACCTGCTGATCGAGGTGAAGGTCTCGTTCGACGAGGACCTGGAGAAGGCGCGCGACGACACCCACTACTGGGGTGCGCTGGCGCTCTCGCCGGAGGAGAAGACCGGGGTCGAGGACCCGGTCGAGATGCAGCGCCTGGCGGACGCCCTGCCGGTCTCCCGCACCGCGACCCGCTGGATCGTCTCGTCGGACCCGGAGGAGCACGTCTCGCGGATCGCGGAGTATCTCGACATGGGGTTCAAGCACCTGGTCTTCCACGCTCCGGGGCCGGACCAGGAGCGCTTCCTCCGCCTCTACTCCGACGAGATCCTGCCGCGCCTGCGCGCCCGTTCCTAGCTCCAGCGGCCTCGTCCGCGCCCGCTCCTGGCTTTCGGCGCCGCCCGCTCCTGGCTTTCAGTGCCGTGCCGCGGCGTCCGCTCCGGGCTCGTGGCGCCGCGGCTTCGTCCGGGCGGGCGGCGGCGCGAGGTGGGCGGTTCCGGGCGGGGGATCACTCACTCCGGGCGGTCAAGCTTGATCCCTGCGTGAGCGATCCCCCGCCCGGAACCTGTGTCGGTGGCGCCTCGTGCCGCGGCGCCGGGCCGTTCGGCTGCGCCATTCCGGAGGGCTCATTCGGGGGCGGTGAGTGGACCCATTCCAGAAAGGCGACCGGGCGGCTACCTTCCGTGGTTATTTTCGTGAAGTTAATTAATTCACGATCATTTATGTAATGTGCGGCGGGCGGTGCGGTGATCTATTCATGTCGAGCTATTCGTGGCGGCGTGGTGGCGCAACCGTTCCGCCAGGTGTTCAAGGTCGACCGGGCCGCCGGGCCGCCGGGCCGCCGGGCCGCCGGGCCGCCGGGTGGCCCGTTCAGCGTCGTTCGTGTGCGGCGCCCGTCTCGGGCTGATGGTGTGCGTGGGGTGAGGGAGGGCCGGACCGCGGCGGGCAGCGCCGCGGTCCGGAGTCGCTTCAGCCGGCGGGGTGGGGCGTGTGCCGGCTGGGAAGCGGGCCGGGGGTGGTCGAGCGGGCTCGGTGGCCCCCGGGTGTCTCCAGGCTAGTGAGTCGCTCCTGAGAGCCGGCTGCCAAGGGGCGGGCGGGAGGCGCGCCGGGTGGCCCCGCGTGCGGGTGGGGTCAGGAGGTCTGGGCGGAGGGGCCGTGGTTGGCGTACTCCCAGAGGCGGTTGAAGAGGGGGTCGGTCAGGGAGCGCGGGAGGGTCGCCGGGGCGGAGAAGGGGCGGGAGGTGGTGGCGGCGGGGGACCACGGGGCGGTGATGGCGAAGCCGGGGGCCAGGTAGGAGTCGCGGAGGACCAGCTGGCCGTTCGGGGTGATGCCGGGGAGGTAACCCGTCGCGCTGGCGCCCTGGTCCCATGCCCGGCCGAAGTGTCCCGTAGGGGTCTGCGCGTAGGCGGCGTCCGCCTCCAGACGGGAGTGGAGGACCAGGAAGCCGTACGGGTAGGCGGGTGCGGTGTTCGGGGCGAAGATGACGCCGCCGGACGGCTTGCGCGACGAGACCAGGCGGAAGGTGCAGCCGGTGAAGACGGCGGCGGCGCGGCCGAAGACGAAGTCGGTGTCGCCCTCGATGTAGGAGTCGCGGATCGAGGCGCGGGCGATGCGGGTGGTGTCGTCGGCGTTCGTCATCAGGGTGTCCTGGCGGCTGATGATCCGCATGGTGTCGATCTGGGTGCGGTCGGCGTCCGTACGCAGGGCGAGGGCCTGATGCGTGCCGCTGTCGACCGTGTCGAGCAGGGTGTTCGTGATGGTGAAGTTCGCGAACTGGACGTCGGTGGACTGGGACCAGACGACCGTGGCGCAGAGGGCGGCGGTCGCGGTGGTCTTGGTCGCGCAGGCCTGGTACATCGGCCAGGCGGGGTCCCCCTCGGCGTAGCGGTTCGCGGCGTTGACCTGGGCCGCCCACTGGGCCGGGGTGATCGTGGCGTCCAGGGTGAACTCGACGTTCACGTCCTCGGGGCGTCCGGTGCCGTAGAGGGTCAGCGGCGGGGTGCCGGCCGGGATGAAGACGGTGCCGGTGTAGGTGCCAGGGCGGATCGCGATGGAGAGGCGGTCGGTGCCACCGGCCAGGTAGGCGGCGTCGACCGCCTCCTGGACGTCGGTGAAGACCCGCGGACCGCCGTGCGAGCCGCCGCCGATGGTCGTGGCCGAGGTCGCGGCCGTGGCCGCGGTGGTGGCCGAGGTGGCGGCCGTGGCCGAGGTGGCGGGGACGACGACGAAGTCGGGGTGGGACGGGGGCCGGACCGGGGTGGGGCGCCACGGGTCCGGGGCGGGGGAGTCGTAGAGGCCGGAGTAGGCGAAGTAGTTCTCCGGGGTGAAGGGGGCGGCCTCGTCGGTGGTGAGGATCGGGCGGGACGAGGTGCCCGGGGCGGTCTGCGGGGACGGGGGGAACGACGGCGGTGGCGGGGTGGGTGTGCCGGTGAGGGTGGCGCTCAGGGCCACCGCGATCAGCTGGGGGATACCCATGTCTAGCTCCTCAGGAATGCGCTTTCCTGCTGCTTGCATCAGAGGATACGGTCGAGCGGCATCGATGTCTGCCCCTGTGGAGGGCACGATGGAGGGCGCCGCGGAGGGCGCCGCGGAGGGGGTCAGCCGATCCGGACCCAGCGGGCCCACTCCGGCGGGTACGCCGGCGGTCGTTCCTTCCGGGCGGTGAAGAGGCCGGCGACCGTACGGCACGGCGGCTGCCGACTCGGCCAGGGCGTCTCGCCGTCGGTGAGGGCGACGATGACGTCCGGGCGCCGGCCGGCACCCAGCGCCCGGGCGAACCCGGCCCGCAGGTCCGTTCCGCCGCCGCCGATCAGCGGGATGCTCTCGGCCCGGCAGAGCGGCACCGCGACCCCGGCCGCCGCGTCGCAGGAGATCACGCTGACCAGATCGCGGCGGCCGCCGAGCGCACGCCCGATCGCCGCGACCTCCAGCAGGGCGGTGCCCAGCTCGGCGTCGCTGACCGAACCCGAGGTGTCGATCACGACGGTCACGCGGGGAGGGGACCGGCGCAGGCTGGGCAGCACCACGCCGGGCAGGGACGCGGCACGGCGCGGTGGACGACCGTACGCGTAATCGGAGGCGGAACCGGCGCCGGAGGCCGCCGCGCGCAGGGCGGCCCCCAGCAGCTCGCGCCACGGCTGCGGTGGATGGAACGCCTCCTCGGCCCAGCGCCGCCACCCCTGCGGAACGTCGCCCCGGTGCCCGCGGACGCCCTGCGCGACGCGGAACCGGACCGCGTCGCGCTCCTGATCGGAGAGACCGTGCCCGCCGTCCGGGCCCAGGTCCCACGGGCGCTCCAGGCCGTCGGCGCCGCTGCCGCAGTCCAGCCAGGTGTACCGGTCGGTGTGCGGCCCGAGGCGGAACATCCCGAGGTAGTCCTCCATCAGCCGGCCGTCCGGCAGCCGCAGCCCGCCCGGGGTGACCGCGCCGGCCGGGAACGCCAGGCCCTCGCCGTAGACGTCGTCGTTGATCTCCAGGTCGGCCGCGATGTTCATCCGCAGCCGTGCGGAGGCACCGCTCAGGCGGTGCTCGGCCGCGTACCGGTCGCCCCGCCCGTGGTGGTCGCGGAGCAGGTGGGAGACCTCGTGCACCCAGACGCCGGCCAGCTCCCCGACCGGTGTGGCGTCCACGAAGGAGGGCGAGACGTAGCAGCGCCAGTGCCGGTCCACGGCCATCGTCGGCACCCGCTCGTCCGGCACCACGTGCAGGGCGAACAGGGCGGCGGCCAGGTACGGCCGTACCCGGGTGGCATGCAGCCGGGCCGCGTAGAGCTTCTCCAGGTTCATCGGCCGGCCGGCACCCGGTCCGCGCGGCGGGCGATGCCGACGGCCCCGGCGAGCCGTTCGATCGCCTCCGGGACCGGCCAGTCGTCGCGGCGCTGGGCGGCCAGGGTGGACGCGGGGACCACGACCAGGTCGGGTGCCCCGGTCTCCAGAGCCCGGACCAGGACCGCCCAGGCCGCGTCCCAGCGTGCCCGGTCCGGGCGCTCGCGGACGGCGGTGACCAGCGCGTCCAGGACCGCCTGCCGCAGGTCGCCCCGGTCCGGGAGCGCCACGCCGTACGGGTCGGCGAGCACCGCCTCCGGGTCGGGCAGGTCCATCCGGTCCAGGCTCGCCAGCAGCTCCAGGCCGGGCCCGTCGCCGACGGTGCCGCGGACCAGTGCGGAGAGCACCTCGCGGGAGGTGCCGGCCGCGGACGCGAACGCGATCAGCCGCAGGGCCATGTCCCAGGTCCGCGGCGACGGCCACGGCCCGCCCCGCTTGGTCTCGCTCTGCGGCAGCTGGTGGATCAGCGCGGGCCGGGCCTGGAGCAGGGTGCAGACCGCGCGGCGGGCGTACGCGACCGCGTCCGGCAGCCGCGCGGCGTCCAGGCGGGGGAGTGCGGCGCGGGGCCAGGTGCCGCCGAGTCCGCGCACGACCACCTCGCTGTCGTGCGTCCATCGCAGGTGGACGAAGCGGTTCGCGAGCGGGGCGCTGAGTTCCCAGCCGTCGGCGGCCGATCCGCGCGGGTTGGCGGCGGCCACGATGCGTACGCCCGGCGGCAGCGTGAGTGCGCCGACCCGCCGTTCCAGGACGACCCGGAGCAGCGCGGCCTGCACGGCGGGCGGCGCGGTGGAGAGCTCGTCCAGGAAGAGCAGGCCGTGCCCGGCTTCGGCGAGCCGGACGGCCCAGTCGGGCGGGGCCATCGGGATGCCGCGGGTGGCCGGGTCCTCGCCGATCACCGGGAGGCCGGAGAAGTCGGTCGGCTCGTGGACGCTGGCGATCACCGTGGTGAGCGGCAGGCCGAGCGTCTCGGCGAGCTGGGTGATCCCGGCGGTCTTGCCGATGCCGGGTTCGCCCCAGAGCAGGACCGGCAGGTCGGCCGCGACGGCGAGGGTCAGCGCCTCCAACTGCTCGTCGGGCCGGGGTTCGGTGGCGGTGCTGCCGAGCAGCGCGAGCAGGTCGGCGGCGATGTCCAGGGTGCTGTTCAACAAAGATCACCTTTTGCGGGGAGAAAAGATCAAGATCAAGGGAGGTTTGCGGTACGGCGGGCAGCCGTGCGCCGCTCGAATCCGCGACCGGGACGCGTTCGCCGGTCCGGCAGGGTCTTGGGCGGGGCGTGTCCCGTCAGGCCGGCCCGGTAGAGCGCGAAGGTGGCCTGCCGTTCGGCCGCGGACTCCAGTTCGTCGCGGAGCGCGCCGTCGCGGAGCACGGCGTCCGGCCCGAGCAGGGCGTCGACCGCGTCCAGCGCCCCGCCGAGATCGCCGTGATCGAGGCGGGCCCGGATGTCGTCCAGGCTCTCCGGTCGCCGGATCGCCGCGTCGACGGCCCGCAGGCAGGGCAGCGGCGGACCGCCCAGCGTCACGAGCATCTCCTCGCGCCGGAGTTCGGCCGCGGAGTGGTCGATCGGGGTCAGCACCCCGTCGACCAGGCGGATCCGGTGCCGCGCGCCCCCGCACTCCACCAGCCGGTCACCCGGGGGCTCCGGTGGTGGCGGTGATCCGGTGAACCCGAGAGCGGCGGCCACCAGGGGATGCAGCATGGCCGGGGTGATCGCCGTCTCGCGCAGCAGCACGAGGTCGGGGAGGATCCGGGTGGACGCGTCCGGCAGCACCGGGTGGTCCGGCCGGCGGGGCCGGGGATCCCACCGCCGCGGCGGGGCGCCGTCCGCGGTGAGCAACCAGAGCCGGCGTGCTCCGGTGCGTACGATCACCGGCTCGTCGGCGAGACCGTCGGCGGAGCGCAGGATCCGCGCCTCGCGGGCCCACTGATCCGCCGGGGGCCCGTCCCGGAACCGTGCCGCCAGTGTGGCGGTGTGCCGGGCGTCCCAGAGGCACCGGTGCAGATCGAGGCGGAACCGCCGGTCCGGGTGACGGCCGTCGTCACCGGGTGACCAGAGCGCCAGGCTGATCCGCTGGCCCGCGTCCGCCCAGGCCGGAGCGGTGCGCGCGACGAGATGGACGTGCTCGTGGCGGGCCAGCGTGAGGGTCAGGCCGGGCCGGAGCAGGCCGTCCGGCGCCACCCTGGGCAGGTGCCAGCGCAGCAGGTCGGGAACGAGGTGGTGGAGATCGGCGCGGATCAGGCGCGCGATGCCGGCTCCGTGGCGGCGTACCGCGGTACGGAGATCGAGATCGACGTCGACCCGCGCGGCCGTGCAGGCGCCGGCCCAGTCGCCCGCCGCACGGCGGGCTGTCGCGGTGGTGATCATCGTGGGCGGTACGGCGAAACGCCGGACGAGCGGCCACGGAATGTGATGGAGGCCGACCACGTCAGCACTCAGCTTCGGTGGCGGGGGCCTCCTCTCGGTACGAGAAGGTCGTCATCGCGGAGGAGCATACACACCTATCGCACCGAGCGCAGGTGCCCCGATCGCGGCTGGCTCGATCGCTGCTGGCCCGATCCTGTCTGGCCCGATCGCGTCTGGCCGGTGGCGCCCTCGCCCTGGATCACCCGCAGGTTGGGGCGGCTGGGCATCCGGCGTTCCGGGATGTCGAACCGGTTGTCGCGCCACTGGCGCCGCTGGGGGGCCTCCTGATGGAAGCCGATCTCGACGACCGGGGCCACCGCTCTGGTCCGGCCGGTCATCACCACGATGCTCTCCGGCGGCGGGGCGGCCGCGGCCCGGCGCATCACCAGATACTCGCCGAACAGGACCCGCAGCGACGTCGCCAGGCCCGGTGAGCCGCCGCCGGGATAGGCGGTCGCGGGCACCTCGGTGACGAAGAGCCCGTTCTCGCCGGCGCGCACGGTGAGCAGCGGTTCGATCTCCGGGCCGTCCCCGCGGCACGGCTCGTGCCCGGCCACCCGGGGCAGCCCGACCGCCGCCGCCGAGTCCCGCCAGAACGCCCGCAGCCCGAACCCCGGATCGGTACGGCGGCAGCCGAACAGCACGCTCATGAACCAGAGCACGATCCGGTCGGCGACCCGGGCGAACCCGCCGCCGCCCAGGTTCCGCCCGCCGACCCGGTAGCGCGAGCCCTGTGCCACGTCGGCGCCCTCGCGCAGCGCCTTCACCAGCCGGGGCACCTCGGCCGGGTCGCACGAGCCGTCCCCGGGCATGGTCACCACCACGTCGCCGGTGCTCGCCGCGACCCCGCAGGCCAGCGCGTTGCCGAGGCCGGAGCGGGTCTGCCGGATCACCCGGGCGGCCCGGGGCACGGCCCGGGTCGTGTCGTCGTCCCGCCCCACCACGACGATCACCTCGGCCACCGCGGGCAGCGTGCTGACCAGCACGGGCAGCGCCGCGGTCCCGGCCGGGATCACGATGCTGACGGTGGGTGACACGGGGCGGTTCACGGCCATGACGCCGAAGCTACCCGGCGGCAACCGTACGGCAACTCCTCGGTTCGGTGGATGGTGATCATCTCGCGGCCGGAATGGGACGGACGTGCACGGTGCGGCGGTAGGGTTTTGACCGTGATGAGACTCGGGCTCCACATTTCCCGTTTCACCTGGCCGGAGGGGCCGTCCCGGTTGTCCCCGGTGCTGGCGGAGGTGGCCGTGGCCGCCGACGAGGCCGGCTTCGAGCGGATCAGCGTGATGGACCACGTCTGGCAGATCCACGTCAACGGCCCGCCCGAGGAGGAGATGCTCGAGGCGTACACCACGCTCGGCTTCCTCGCCGCGCACACCCGGCGGGCCAACCTGCTCACCCTGGTCACCGGCGTCGTCTACCGGGAGCCGGGCCTGCTCGCCAAGGCGGTGACCACGCTCGACGTGCTCTCCGGCGGCCGGGCCATGCTCGGCATCGGCGCGGCCTGGAACGAGGAGGAGTCGCTCGGCCTCGGGCTGCCCTTCCCGCCCACCGCCGAGCGCTTCGAGCGGCTGGAGGAGGCGCTGCAGATCTGCCGGCAGATGTTCGACGGCGACGAGACCGCGTACCAGGGGACGCATTATCGACTGGGCAGGCTGCTCAACTCGCCGCTCCCGTTGCGGAAGCCGCCGATCCTGATCGGTGGCGGCGGGGAGAGGAAGACGCTGCTGCTGGTCGCGAAGTACGCGGACGCCTGCAACCTCTTCCCCGGCCCCGACCTGCAGCACAAGCTGGACGTGCTCAAGCGGCACTGCGACGCGGTCGGCCGCGACTACGACGAGATCCAGAAGACGGTGATCTACCGCTTCCCGGACGAGCCCCGGGAGATCGTCGCCGCGGCCCGCGAGTTCGCCGCGATGGGGTTCACCGTGATGCACGGCGGGTTCCGCGACGTCTGGGACACCGAGCGCTTCGAGGTCTACCGCGACGAGATCGTCCCCGCTCTGGAGGCGCTGTGAGCACCATCGAGGCCGTGGTCTTCGACCTGGACGGCGTGATCATCGACTCGGAGGAGGTCTGGGAGGAGGTCCGGCGGGCGTACGTCGCGTCGCACGGCCGGGAGTTCCTGCCCGACTCGCAGGACCGGATGATGGGCATGAGCACCGCCGAGTGGTCCGCCCACCTGGCCGACGAGGTCGGGGTGCCGCTGCCCGCACCGCAGGTCGCCGCCGAGGTGCTGGGCCGGATGGCGGAGCGGTACCGCGACGACCTGCCGCTCATCCCGGGCGCCGTCGAGGTGGTCCGCGCCCTCGGCAAGGACTACCGTCTCGCCCTGGCCAGCTCCTCCGCCCGGATCCTGATCGACCAGGTGCTGGCGTCGGCCGGGCTGACCGACGCGTTCGAGGTCACCCTCTCCACCGAGGAGGTACCCCGCGGCAAGCCCTCCCCGGACGTCTACCTCACCGCGGTGAGCCGGCTCGGCCTCACCCCCGGGGTCTGCGCCGCGATCGAGGACTCCAGCAACGGCCTGCGCTCGGCGGGCGCCGCGGGGCTCGCCGTGATCGGCGTGCCGCACGGCGTCTACCCGCCCGCCGCCGACGCGATCGCGCAGGCCTCGCTGGTGGTCGCGTCGATCGGCGAGGTGACCTCGGCGAAGGTCGCCGCGCTGCGCGGTCAGGAGGCCACCGGGTAGGCGGGCAGTTCCAGGTTCGTGCTGCGCTTCGCGGCCACCCGGAACATCAGGTTGAGGAACCACTGCTGGTTGTTCAGGGTGTTCCGGAGGCGGATGCCACGTGCCGTCTTCGGAGCCAGGAAGGCGCCCGTGGTGTCCCCGCCCTTCTGGGTGCCCCGGGCGAACCTCCCGATCCGCCGCTCGTAGGCGGCGAACGCCGTCCGGTGGTCGCCGCCCGCCCGGGCCAGCTCGCCGGCGAGCACGTACGCGCAGACCACGGCCGTACCGGTGCCCTGGCCGCCGAGCGTCGCGCCGCACGCGGCGTCACCGACCAGCGCGACCCGCCCCCGGCCCCACCCCGGCACGTCGACCCGGCAGATCTGGTCGAAGTACATCGCGGGGGAGATGTCCGCCAGTAGCTCCGGTGCCATCCACCCCATCCCGCCGAGCCGGTCGCGGATGATCTCGTGCTGCGCGGCCGGATCGTGCCGGTCGTAGGTGAGCGCGGGGGAGGCGAAGGCGACGGTCACCCCGGCCCGCGAGGGGTCCCGGTGGTCGGCGCTGACCCCGATCATCCGGCCGGGCAGGTTGTGCATCACCAGGTCGGGGCTCAGACCCCACCGGTTCGGGACCTCCCATCCGGCCACGTAGTACCCGAGGTGCTTGACGAACGAGGACTCCGGGCCGAACGCGATCCGCCGGACCCCGGAGTGCACCCCGTCCGCCCCGATCACCAGGTCGAAGGTGCGCTCGGTCCCGGAGGCGAAGGTGACGTCGACGCCCCCGGCGTGCTCGGTCATCGCGGTGATCCGGTCGCCGAACAGGTACTCCGTGTGGTCCGCGCCCGCCGCGCAGAGGACGCGGGCCAGGTCTTCCCGGGCCACCTCCAGATCGCCGCCGGCCATCTCGGCGGGCCACTCCATCTGCCGGGCGCCGTTCTCGTCGACGAAGCGCATCGCCTTGCCGTGCGTCTCCACCGCGCGCAACTCGTCGAGCACCCCCATCCGCCGCAGGACGCCCAGGTGCAGCTCGCCGCGGAAGTCCACCGCCGACCCGCCGGGCCGCAGCGCCGAGGCGATCTCCACGATCGTCGGCCGGTGCCCGTGCACGCCCAGCCAGTAGGCGAGCGCCGGTCCCGCGATGCTCGCCCCCGAGATCAGTACATCCATGATGATTCTCCTCTAAAAAACTGTGTCCACCGGACGCTGTTATTTCTGTGTACGGTAGACGCAGTTACTCCGGGAGGCAAGTGAGATGTCAGCCGATTTCCTCTGGGCGGAGCGCCCGAAGCGCCGCGGCCCCAAGCCCGCCCTCACCGTGGAGGCGATCGCCGACGCGGCCACCGCGATCGCCGACGCCGAGGGGCTGGCGGCCGTCTCCATGCAGCGGGTCGCCGCCGACCTCGGCTTCACCAAGATGTCGCTGTACCGCTATCTGCCCGGCCGGGCCGAGCTGGTCGCGGTGATGCTGGAGCGCGCCCTCGGCCCCGCGCCCGAGATCTCCGGCGGATCGTGGCGGGACGCGCTGGTCACCTGGTCGGAGTGCCTGCGGGAGGCCTACATCGGGCATCCCTGGGCGCTGGAGGCGGTGATCGGGAACCGGCCCATCGGCCCGCACGAGATGGGCTGGATGGAGGCCGCCCTGGCGAGGATCCCCACGACGCTGACCGGTTCCGAGCGGATGGACACGGTCGCCGTGCTGGCCGGCCACGTCCGGGCGATCGCGGCTCAGGAGGCCACGATGGGTTCGGAGAGCGAGCTGACCAAGAGCTTCGCCGGGCACGCCGCGGAGTTCCCGGCGATCATGGCGGCCCTACGGGACACGACCGGCGCGGACAACGCGTTCCACTTCGGTCTGGAGCGGATCCTGGACGGCCTCGAGCACCTGGTGAACGGCCGCGTGTGAAGGAGATTCGGATCGGGTAGTCGAGGCCTGAACCCTGGGAGGTGGGCCCGTGAGCGGTCTCCGTCTCGACGTGCACTTCGTCGACTACCTGATCCTCGCGATCTATTTCATCACCGTCCTCGGCGTGGGCTTCATGGCCCGCCGGGCGATCAGCACCAGCGCCGACTTCTTCCTCTCCGGCCGGTCGATGCCGGCCTGGGTGACCGGCCTGGCCTTCATCTCGGCCAACCTCGGCGCCCTGGAGATCATCGGCATGGCGGCGAACGGCGCGCAGTACGGCCTGATGACGCTGCACTACTACTGGGTCGGCGCGGTGCCGGCCATGGTCTTCCTCGGCATCGTGATGATGCCGTTCTACTACGGCTCCAAGGTCCGCAGCGTCCCCGAGTTCCTGCGGATGCGCTTCAACCGGCCGACGCACCTGTTCAACGCGGTCAGCTTCGCGGTGGCCCAGGTGCTGATCGCCGGCGTCAACCTGTACGCCCTGGCCCTGATCCTGCAGGCGCTGCTCGGCTGGCCGCTCTGGCTCTCGATCGTGATCGGCGCGGCGATCGTGCTCGGCTACATCGTGCTGGGCGGGCTCTCCTCGGCGATCTACAACGAGGTGCTGCAGTTCTTCGTGATCCTGGCCGGCCTGCTCCCGATCACCATCATCGGGCTGGTCAAGGTCGGCGGCGTGGACGGGCTGTTCGACAGGGTCCGCGCCATGCCGCTCGGCGACGGCGGCCTGCACACCTGGGCGAACAGTGGCGGCACGGACAACCCGCTCGGCGCGAGCTGGATCGGCATCGTCTTCGGGCTCGGCTTCGTGCTGTCGTTCGGCTACTGGACCACGAACTTCGCCGAGGTGCAGCGCGCGCTGAGCGCCAAGGACATGAGTGCCGCCCGCCGTACGCCCATCATCGGTGCCTTCCCGAAGCTGCTGATCCCGGTGGTCACCGTGATCCCCGGCCTGATCGCGCTGGTCACCGTGCAGGGGCTGGGCGCCGAGAAGGGGGACCTGACCTACAACAACGCGATCCCGCTGCTGATGCGCGACCTGCTGCCCAACGGCGTGCTCGGCGTCGCGGTGACCGGCCTGGTCGCCTCGTTCATGGCCGGCATGGCGGCCAACGTGAGCGGATTCAACACCGTCTTCACGTACGACATCTGGCAGGCGTACGTCCGGAAGGATCGCGACGACGGGTACTACCTGCGGGTGGGCCGGATCGCCACGGTGGCCGGCGTGCTGATCGGCATCGGCACGGCGTTCATCGCGGCCGGATTCGACAACATCATGAACTACATCCAGGCCCTGTTCTCGCTCTTCAACGCGCCGCTCTTCGCCACCTTCATCGTCGGCATGTTCTGGAAGCGGATGTCCGCGTGGGCCGGCTTCTGGTCGCTGCTGCTCGGCTTCCTCGCCTCGCTCACGCTCTACCTGGGCTACCTGGGTGGCGCGTTCAGCTTCAACTCGGACCTGGAGGAGAGCTTCTGGGGCGCGGGCGCCGCGTTCGTGGTGGCGGTGCTGGTCGCCTTCGCGGTCTCCGCGTTCACCCCGCCGAAGCCGGAGGACGAGCTGCGCGGCCTGGTCTACGGGCTGGCGGGGCCGACCGTGTCCGGTGAGGTGATCCTGGCCGGCGATCGGGTCTGGTGGCGCAACCCGGTCCTGCTCGGCACGATCGCGGTCGTGCTGGCCGTCCTCTTCTACATCCCGGTCTGGTAGGAGGCCCGTCATGCTCTTCGACGTACGTACGGTGATCGGCGGCCTGTTCGTGGTCTACGGCCTGATCGTCACCGGGGTGGGGCTCTTCGACAGTGGCGCCGAGCTCACCAAGGCGCAGGGTGTCCGGATCAACCTCTGGATGGGGCTCGGGATGCTCGTCGTGGGCCTGTCGATGCTGCTCTGGAGGCGGTTGAACCCGCCTCCCCCGAAGCCCGCGGATCCGGCGGACCCGCAGGACTGATGTCGGCTGCGGAGCGGAACGGTATCCGTCCCGTTGCACAGGGTCCTCATATCTTCAAGACAGCTACCTGTGCGACCGAATACCAGGGGCATGGAAGCCCTTTCTTCAGTCAGCAGCCTCGCCCCCGGCGGCCAGCGCGGCCCCGGCTGGCAGCAGCAGCTCCGTGTCGACTACGTCGTCAACAAGGTGATGCAGACGCATCGCGGCCAGCAGGAGGCCCAGGTCAAGCAGGCCTTGACCGACCAGATGCGGGCCTTCGGCGTGATGGCGAACGGGCGCTTGATGGCCCAGTACGCCGCCGCCATCTCGTCCCTGCCCGAACTACCCCCCAACAACAAGAATTAAGACGCGTGATTATGCAAGGAGGCTAATCACGCAGGGAAGCGCAGGATCCGGTCGTCTCCGTCGTACGGGTCGCCGCGGCCGTCGGTGTTCGAAGTGGTGAGCCACAGAGAGCCGTCGGGAGCCGTGGCGACCGTCCGGAGGCGACCATACTTCTTTGTCAGCTCGGCCTTCGCGGTGCCGCCGCCGAGCGGGACGGTCCAGAGCCGTTCACCCTTCAGCGCCGCGACGTAGAGCGTGTCCCCGAGGACCGCCGCCCCGCTCGGGGACGCGTCGTCGGTGCGCCACTGCACGATCGGATCGGTGTACCTCTCGTCGCCGGCCTTCCCCTCGACCTCGGGCCAGCCGTAGTTCTTCCCCGCCTGGATGACGTTGACCTCGTCCCAGGTGTCCTGGCCGAACTCGATGCCGTACATCCGGCCCTGCGCGTCCCAGGCCAGGCCCTGCACGTTGCGGTGGCCCAGGGTCCAGACCGGTGAGCCCGGCCACGGGTTGCCGGGTGCCGCGTCGCCGTCCGGCGTCAGCCGCAGGATCTTGCCGTTCGGGTCGTCCCGGTCCTGGGACTGCGGCGTGTCGCCGGCGTCGCCCGTGCCGACGTAGAGCATCCCGTCCGGCCCGAAGGCGATCCGCCCGCCGTTGTGCCGTCCGCCCCGGTCCAGCCCTTTGAAGATCACTTCCGGCTCGCCGCCGCCGGTGAGCGTGAACCGGACGATCCGGTTGTCGTCCGCGCCGGTGTAGTAGGCGTAGACCCACCCGGTCGTGGCGTGGTCGGCGGCCACCGCGAGCCCGAGCAGGCCGCCCTCGCCGCCGGTCACGACGCCGTCGACCCGGTGGACCGCCCTCTTCCCGGTGCCCGGGCCGACCTGGAACACCTCCCCGGTCTGGCGCTCGGCGACCAGTGCGGTCCCGTCCGGCAGGAACGCCAGCCCCCACGGCACCCGGATCCCGGTCGCGATCGTCTCCGGCTCCGCGGTCAGGTCCGGCGCCTTCACCGGCCCGGCCGAGGCGGTGGGCGCGGCCGGGGCGCCGGAGACCGACGGCACCGGTGCGACCGACGGCGCGGCCGCGTCGCCGTCGGTGGAGCAGGCGGAGAGCAGGGCGGCTCCGGTCGCCGCGGCGATGAGGCGAGTGACGGTCGTCATCACTCAACCCTGCCATGATCGATCGGGCACCTTGAGGGGTGAATGCCTCATAGGCGGTAAAACCGGGCATTCTCCGGACTGGCCGGGTGGGCGCGTCCCAAGATGGGGGCCGCGTGGCGCGCCGGCCGCGCAGGGCGGAGAAAACAGGTTTTGCGAGTTCTCGGACGGTCGCTCACGCTCTCGTTCGCATGCGCCATTCTGGTGTACGCGTCACCGCCCGCCCTGGCCGGCCAGGGCCAGGGCATCCCACCGAGGGTGATGACGCGGGACCCCGTCCCGGCGGTGACCTGGTCGCCCTGCCCGGAGGACCCGGCCGTGCAGTGCGGCTTCATGCGCGTCCCGGCGGACTGGGCGGCGCCCCGCGGCACCGGCATCGAGCTGGCCCTGGCCCGGCGCCCGGCGACCGACCCGGCCCAGCGGATCGGGGTGCTGCTGGTCAACCCGGGCGGCCCCGGCGGCTCGGCGGTGAACATGACGCTGGACACCGAGTTCTTCACCCCGGAGCTGCGGAGACGCTTCGACATCGTGGGGCTCGACCCGCGCGGTGTGGGCCGCAGCTCCCCGGTGCTCTGCGCCCAGGACCTGATCGACGCCAAACCCTCCCCGCTGGTCACCAGCGCGGCCGAGTTCGCGGCGCTGGGGGCGTACAACCGGAAGCTGGCGGCGGACTGCGCGGCCCGCAGCGGACCGGTCTTCGGGCACACCGACACGGCCAGCGTGGTGCACGACGTCGAGGCGCTCCGGATCGCGCTCGGCGAGCAGCGGATCAGCATCTTCGGCGCCTCGTACGGCTCCCTGATCGGCGAGCTGTACGGCCAGTCCTACCCGGACCGGCTGCGCGCGGTGACCCTGGACAGCGTGATGGACCACAGCGTCGACGTGGACGGGTTCCTCACCCAGGAGACCGAGGCCGCCCAGGACTCCTTCGACGAGTTCGTCGCCTGGTGCGCCCGGGACACCCGGTGCGTGCTGCGCGGGCGGGACATCCCGGCGCTCTGGGAGTCCCTGGTCGCCCGTGCGGGGGAGGGCCGGCTCGCCGACCCGTACGATCCGCCGGAGAAGCTGACCGTGTGGCGGCTGATCTCGGCGGCGTTCAGCGCGTTCTACGACCCGCAGTGGTTCTCCTTCGCGCACTACCTCAAGGACGCCGACGAGGCCCCGGCCGGCGGGCCGCCACCGCCGGCGCCGGAGAGGGCCGCGGACGACGTCGATCTGGCACCCAACAGCTTCCCGTCGGTGTTCTGTGCCGACTGGTCACTTCCAGTCGGGGACTTTTCCGCGTACGTCACAAGGCTGGACGGCCTGAAGGCGCGCGCACCGCAGATCCGCGCCTCCTCGCTCGCGCTCTCCGCCGCCGCGGGCTGCATCGGATGGCCCAGCGGGCCGGCCGATCCGCAACGGCCGCTGACGCCCGCACGGATACCGGTCTTGCTGATCAGTACGCGACACGACCCGGCGACCGCGCACGCCTGGGCGCAGCAGGTCGCCGCGCAGCTGGGGCCGAACGCACGGCTGGTGACCTACGAGGGGTGGGGGCACGTCGCCTACTCGCACAGCGACTGCGTCCGCGGCGTCGTCGACCGGTACCTGGTCGGGCTGCGCCTCCCGGAGGCCGGGACGAGCTGTCCCGCCATCGCGCCCGAGCCCTACGGCATCGGCTGATCGTTGACCGATCGGTTGTGCGCCGCCGCCGTCGGCGGTAGGCAGGGATAGACAACCGAGACTGTCCTGTCTGGAGGACCGATGCGGTTCCTATCAGCTCTAGCAGCTTTGTCCTTGACTCTCACCGGTGGCGCGGTCGCCTCCGCGCCCGCTCTCGCCGGCGGCGCGCCATCGATCGGTACGAGTGCGACCGGATCCGGTGGAGCGGTCGTCACGGTCGACAAGACGGCCACCGCGGCCGGGCTCGAGGTGCTCCGCCGGGGCGGCAACGCGGTGGACGCCGCGGTCGCCGCCGCCGCCACGCTCGGGGTGACCGAGCCGTTCGCCTCCGGCATCGGCGGCGGTGGATTCTTCGTCTACTACGACGCCCGCAAGCACAGCGTCTCCACCATCGACGGGCGGGAGACCGGCCCGGCCACGATGACCGAGACCTACTTCGTCAACCCGGCGACCGGGCTGCCGTACGCGTTCGACGAGGCCCGGGTCAGCGGCCTCTCGGTCGGCGTGCCCGGCACCCTGGCCACCTGGGAGGCGGCCGCCCGGGCGTGGGGCACCCGGTCGCTGAGCAGCGCGCTGCGCACCGCCGCCGACGTGGCCGACCGCGGCTACACGGTGGACGCCGAGTTCCGCCGCCAGGTCACCGAGAACGCGGCGGCGTTCGGGCAGTTCGACGCGACCAAGGCGCTCTACCTGCCGAACGGGCTGCCGCCCGAGGTGGGCACCACGATCAGGAACCCGGATCTCGCGAACACCTACCGGCTGATCGCGAAGCAGGGGACGACGGCGTTCTACCAGGGCGCGATCGCGCGGGACCTGCTGAACACCGTGCACGCCCCGGCGGTCTCGACGTCGCCCACCACGGCGTGGGCGTACCCGATCCGGCCCGGCACGCTGACCGCTTCCGATCTCGCGTCGTACCGGGTAAGGACCCCGGCGCCGACCACGTCCGACTACCGCGGGCTGACCGTGTACGGCATGAACACGCCGTCCAGCGGGGGTACCACGGTCGGCGAGGCGCTCAACATCCTGGAGAGCTCGCTACCGGCCTCGGCCACCGACCTCGAGAAGGTGCACCAGTACCTCGAGGCGTCGGCGCTCGCCTTCGCCGACCGGGGGCGCTACATCGGCGCGAACACCTCGCCGGACGTGGTGAAGCGGCTGCTCTCCAACGAGTGGGGCGCGCAGCGGGCCTGCCGGATCGACCCGGACAAGGCACTGGTCAAGCCGGTCGCGCCCGGTGACCTGGTGGCTGGTGGATGCGCGGCGCCCGCGGCGTCGGTCTCGCCGGACACCGGGATGAGCACCACCAACCTCACCGTCACCGACCGGTGGGGCAACGTGGTCGAGTACACGCTGACGCTGGAGCAGTTCGGCGGCAACGGGATGGTGCTGCCGGGTCGCGGGTTCATGCTCAACAACGAACTGACCGACTTCAACTTCACCGGTACGCAGGGGACCGCGGCCGACCCGAACCTCCCGGGGCCGGGGAAGCGCCCGCGCAGCTCGATGTCGCCGACGATCGTGCTGAAGAACGGGCAGCCGTACCTCGCGGTCGGCTCGCCGGGCGGCTCGACGATCATCACCACGGTCCTGGAGATCATCTACAACCGGGTGGACCGGGGGATGACCCTGCAGCAGGCGATGGCCGCGCCGCGCGGCGCTCAGCGGAACACCGCCGGCATCCAGGCGGAGCCGTCCTTCCACACGCTGTACGGGCCGGAGCTGACGGCGCTCGGGCACGCGTTCGCCGCCGACGCCGCCGAGATCGGGGCGGCCACCTCGATCGAGTTCACCGGGCACGGCTCGGTGATCGCGGTCGCCGAGCCGGTCCGCCGCGGCGGTGGCGCCGCCGCCGTGGTCCATCCCGCGGGCTGATCCGCCGAGGGGTCCGGGTGACGCCCGGACCCCGTCCGCGTGGACTTGTTTCCGGGTCACCGCTCAGTCGCGGGCCGGTTGCGACGATGACGTCTGACGTAGGCGCAGGCGGGAGCATCGGGGGCGGTCGCCATGATGATGAACGTGATGCTGGCGGCACTGGCTCTCGCCCCGGTCCCGCCCGCCCCCGCCCCCGCCCCCGTGTCCGCCGCTGTGCCGGCCCTGCCCGGCCCGGTGGCGTACGTCCGGGACGGCGACGTCTACACCAGCCGGGGCGCGATCGAGAAGCGGCTCACCACCGGCGGCGGTCACGCCCGTCCGCGCTGGTCACCGGAGGGCCGGCGGCTCGCGTACCTGACCGGTGGACGGCTCTGGACCATGCAGGCGGACGGCACCGGCGCGCGCCGCCTGACCACCCGCGCCGCCGCCGGGCCGTCCTGGTCCCCGGACGGGAAGTGGATCGCGTTCGCCTCGCTCTCCTGCTCGGGCGGCCCCGGCGTCTACCGGATCCCGTCCGCCGGCGGCAAGGTCGAGGTCCTCTTCCCGAACGACTGCCGCCACGAGCCCCTCCCCGCCGAACCGGCGATCACCGGCCGCCGTTCACCCGCGACCCTCGACGAGCGCCTGCGCACCGACGACGCGGTGGCCTGGTCCCCGGACGGCAGACGGGTGGCGTTCCGCGGGGGCGACTGCGAGTCGATCGTCGACGACTGCCTGACCATCGGCACCATCGCCGACGGCACCGAGCAGCCGGTCGCGGGCTACGGCGGTGGCGGCACCCAGAACAGCGGGTTCGCGGTGGTACCGGCGTGGCGCCCGGACGGTGCCAAGCTGGCGTGGACGGCCGCCCAGATCGGCGAGACCCCGGCGTCCAACGAGCCGATCCACGTGGTCGAGTACGACGTCGCGTCCCGTACGAAGCGCACCCTCGGCACCGCCCTGGACCGCGAACTGTCGTACGCCGGAACCGGAAAGGCCGTGGTCACCGGCCGCTACCGCAACGGATCCTGGCTCTTCCTCCTCGACCTCGCCACCAACACCCGCACCCCCCTGCACCCGGGCTCCCAGCCCACCTCCCGCTAGCGCCGGTTGGTTCGCGGGGCTGACTCCGCTGGTCGATTCCGGCGGGATCGTCGTCGCCGGCGGGGTAGCGGGGTGGGCGTTCTCGGTCATGGCCCGGGTTGGGGGTTATCCACAGCTGGGGTTTATCCACAGGGCCCCGGGCCAAGATCGCTGTTTTGTGCCACTGTTCCGTTAGGGATGGGGGTTTCCCCCGGTTGGGGTGGGCCCCGGCTGGCCGGGTTTGATCAACTTTTCATGATCAACTGCGGGTTTGATCTTGGTGGCTGGTGGTGAGGGGTGTGTCGGCGGGCTGGAGTGACCCGTGAGCGCCAGCTTTCCCGGTGCGGCTGGCGTTCACGGGTCACTCGGAGCGCCCGAGACACCCCGGACCGCCAGCCCACCGCCCACGGGGGCACCGCCCGGCCGGTCCACGAACGAACCCCGCCCGACGGAACCGGCGATCCGCGGGCGGCGAGTGTTCGAGCGGGCTCGCTGAACACCGCCGGGTAGACGCTGGCGGTCCGGGTCGCCGAGGCCCCTGGCACACGGCCCTGTCCCGATACCGCTCCTGGAGTGTGCGACCAGGCCCGGCACGACCGGGCCCCGGCACGACCAGGCCCCGGCACCCCGTGCAGCGCGGCGAGGCGGAGACGGCCGACTGGACGCCCGCCGCGGGATCCGGCGTCCCGCCTGGGCGGTTCAGAATCGATCGGCAGGGTCGGGCTCTTTCCGGGGCCTCGACACAGCCCTGAGTACCTGCTGGGACCGGGAGCGGCGGGAGTGGGCGGGACACCGGGGTGGGCCGTATCGTGGGCGGGCCATGACTGAGACCGAGAACGCGCACCGCCCGATCCGCACGTTCCACCCGCGGCGGGGGCGGATGAGTGCCCGCCACGCCGATGCGCACGCCGCGCTCTGGCCCGTCTACGGGCTGGACGTGGTGGACGGCGACCGCACCCCGCTGGACCTCGGTGACCTCTTCGGGCCGGGCGTGCCGGTGGTGCTGGAGATCGGCTTCGGGATGGGTGACGCCACCGCCGTGATGGCCGCGGCCGACCCGGAGCGCGGCTACCTCGGCGTCGAGGTGCACACGCCGGGCATCGGGAATCTGCTGGCGCTCGTCGGCGAGCGGGGACTGACCAACGTCCGGGTCGCCCTCGGTGACGCGATGCAGCTGGTGCACCGGATCGCACCCGGTTCGCTCGACGCCGTGCACGTCTTCTTCCCGGATCCGTGGCCCAAGGCGCGCCACCACAAGCGCCGCCTGATCCAGCCGGCCAACGTCGCCCTGCTCCGCGAGCGTCTGCGCCCCGGCGGGGTGCTGCACTGCGCCACCGACTGGCCGGAGTACGCCGCGTCGATGGCCGAGACGCTGGACGCCGACCCCTTCCTGCGTCCCCTGCCGCCGGTTCCGCACCATCGGCCCAGCACCAAGTTCGAGACGCGCGGCTCCGCGGCGGGCCGCCCCATCACCGATCTCCGGTACGCCCGCGCCTGATGCCCGGCGCCCTCTCGGCCGGGGTGCCGGGGTTGTTCGGGTGCCCGTGAGTGCGGGCCGCCGGGGGACGGGGAATCGCCGGTTTCAGCCGATTCGCGCCACTACCCTGAGGGGCGGAGGTCGGCCATGCGGCGAGAGGACACCGGCGGCGTCGCCGGACGGCCCGAGCGGGGCCGGGCGGCGGACGACCCGGCACTCGCCGGTGTGGCCGAACCTTACGGGGGGACGGCCGTCGACGAGCATCCCGGCTCGGCGACGGCCGCCGGCGCGCGGGATCCGGATCCGGCGGCGGGAGCCGATGTGCGGGATCCCGGTGCGGCGGCGGGTGGGGAGCGGGTGTTCGGGGGCGCGGGAGCCGACGGGGAGCGGCCGGCGCTGCACCGGGGGGCGCTGACCAGCGGGACCGCTGATCAGCTGGCCGCGCTGACCGCCCGGGCGGCGCACGTGCCGAGCGCCTGTCTGCAGCTGGTCGAGGGGGATCGGCTGCGGCTCTACGGGAGCTGGGGGGTGGCGGTCGACTGGACGTCGATCGCGGACACGCCATTGGACGGGTCGCTCGGCGGGCTGGTGGTGCGCGGCGGCGGAGCGGTGATCGTCGACGACGCGGAGGCCGACCCGCGGGTGCCGCCCGGCCTGATCAAGGCGCACGGGGGGTCGTATCTCGGGTACCCCATCCACGACCGGAACGGATCAGTGCTCGGGGTCTGTTGCGCGTACGGCCACCGCCCCCGTGACTGGGCACCGGAGCAGATCAGCGCGGTCGCCGAGGCGGCCGAGGTGGCCACCCTGCTGGTCGGCGAGCAGCTGGCCCGGTTCGACCTGGAGCAGGAGCACCGGTTCCTGGACGCGGTGCTGGAGAGTCTGCACGACGGGGTGACCGCCTGCGACGCCGCGGGCCGGGTGGTCTTCGCGAACGACCGGATGCGCCGGCTCTGGGGCGACGAGGCGGCGCAGGGTGAGCTGGGCGGGCTGACCAACGGCGCCGGGCAGCCGCTGACCCGCGACGACCTGGGGCTGTTCCGGGCGCTGCGCGGCGAGCGGGTCCGTGACGAGCCGCTGGCCCTGCACGGCGGGACCCGGCGTACGCACCACTACCTGATGGACGCCCAGCCGATCTTCGGACCGGACGGCCGGGTGGCCGGGGCGGTGCAGGCGGTGCAGGACGTGACCCGGCAGCGCCGCGCCGAACGGTTCCGGGCCTGCGAGCTGGCGGTCACCACGGCACTGAACGGCGCGCCGAGCATCGAGGCGGCCGGTCCGCGGGTGCTGGAGTCGGTGGTCGGCACGCTGGACTGGGTGCACGCCGAGCTCTGGCTGGCAGACCCGGCGGTGGGACGGATCCGGTCGGCGGCCTGGTGGAGCGCCCCGGAGTGGCCGACCGGCATCCCGGTACCGGAGCACCTGGCACCCGGGCAGGGGCTGGCCGGGCGGGCCTGGCAGGTGGACCGGCCGTTCTGGATCCGGGACGTGGCCCGTTCGCCGGGGACCATCGACGCCATCGACGGGCTGCACGCGGCGCTCGCCGTACCGGTGCACGGCGGGACCGGCGCGATCGGGGTGCTGACCGTCTTCGCCGATTCGGTGGAGGATCCCGAGGACGAGCTGGTCGCGCTGATGTCCGGGATCGCGGCGCACCTCGGGCAGTTCGTCGAGCGGAGCCGGGTCGAGGACCTGCAGCGGCAGCTGGACCGGAGCAAGAACGAGTACCTGGCCCTGATCGGTCACGAGCTGCGTACGCCGTTGACCTCGATCAGCGCGTATACCGAGCTGCTGCGCGAGGCGGACGAGGAGTCCCTGGTCCGGGACGGCCCCCGGCTGATCAAGGTGGTGGAGCGGAACGCCCATCAGCTCCGGGAGATCATCAACGAGTTGCTGGAGCTCTCCGCGCTGGACGCGGGGCACGCCGACGTCCGGTGCGTCCCGATGGACCTGGCGGCGGTGGTCCGCGAGGTGGTGGAGCGGACCCGGGCGGCGATCGAGGGCGCCCCGGTGGTGATCGACACGGATCTGCCGGGGGAGCTGATCCTGCCCGGGGACCGGGACCGGCTCCGGCACATCGTGGAGAACCTGCTGGGCAGCGCGGTCCGGTACAGCCCGGACGGCGGGCACGTCACGGTGACCCTGCGCAGCGAGGGCCGGGCCGCCGAGCTGGCGGTCTCGGACGCGGCGGGCGACGTGTCGCGGGACGAGCGGGAGCAGATCTTCACCGGGCACTACCGGACGGCCCGGGGGCACGACCGGATGGTGCCGGGGAGCGGGCTCGGCCTGACGCTGAGCCGTGCGGTGGTGGAGAAGCACCACGGCAGCGTGGAGCTGACCGGGGGAGCGGACGGGGCAACCGTGCTGGTCCGGTTGCCCCTGGAGGCCCGCTGACCGAGGATCAGGCGAGGGCCGGTTCGGGCTCCTCGACCTTCAGGTAGAGCGTCGTCACCGCGCCCAGCAGCAGTACCCCGCCGATGATGGTCGACCAGGTCAGCGGTTCGCCGATCAGCGCCACGGCCAGGGCCGCCGCGGTCAGCGGCTCCAGCAGCGTGACCACCACCGCCACGTTCCCGGACGTGGTCCGCAGGCCGGTGTAGAACCAGGCGTACGCCAGCGCCGTCGTCACCGAGCCCAGGTAGATCAGGAGCAGCACGGACGACGTGGACGGCCGGAACACCACCCCGTCGACGGCCGCGATCGGTGCCAGCGTGATCGCGCCGATCACACAGGCCAGCGTGGTCAGGGTCAGCGGCGGGACATCCTGGGCGGTCTCCCGGCTCAGCGCGGTGGAGGCCGCGTACACCGTCCCGGACGCCACCGCCGCCAGCAGCCCGAGTCCGGCCGCCGCGGCCGCGCCCGGCCGGACGGCGTGCCAGGAGATCAGCACCAGCCCGGCGACCGCCGCGGCCGACGCCAGTAGTTCCGCGTTCGCCGGGCGCCGCCTGTGCCGGATGATCTCCCACGCGCTGAGCAGCACCGCGGGGAGCCCGAGGCTGACCACGGTGGCGATGCTGACCCCGGTGAGGCGGACCGAGAGGAAGTACAGGGCCTGGTACGCGGCGAGCCCCACCCCGGCGGCC
Source organism: Actinoplanes sp. NPDC051851 (assembly GCF_040681165.1). Taxonomy (NCBI): domain Bacteria; kingdom Bacillati; phylum Actinomycetota; class Actinomycetes; order Micromonosporales; family Micromonosporaceae; genus Actinoplanes; species Actinoplanes sp. NPDC051851. The sequence continues at coordinate 199,726 of NZ_JBFAYF010000008.1, forward strand.
CCGGTCGCCCAGGGTGCGGCGCGGAAGGCGGCCCAGATCCGCCGGCGCTGGGGCCAGCCGATCAGCAGCATGGTGACGGCCGCGGAGAGCAGCCGGTAGAAGCCGATGCCGAGGGCCCCGAGCCCGGTACGCGGGGCGACGACCTGGACGACGACGCCGGCGGTGCCCCAGAGCACCCCGGCGGCGGAGAGTTGCAGAAGGCTCAGCCGTGCGCCGGCCGAGAAGAACCTGAACATGTGCGCTCCATGAGAACGAGTCGGTATGAACCGGCTGCGGAGCGCACGGCGACGTCACCGAGGGCGCGGGGCCTCATCGGTGCGGCGAAGCGCTCCGCTCAGGAGCGCGGCGGCGGGAGAACGCCGGGAAACGGGGTCACGCGGCCACCTTAGCGGTGCCGTCGACGATGAGGCGAGCGGAGACGCCCGCTCTCCGGGCCGGGGGAGCGGCATGCGGAGAGCGGGCGCCGGATGAAGGATCAGCGAGGCGGTGTCACGCCGCCGTCGCCGACCACATCGCCGTGAAAGCGGCCGCCTCCCCCGCCAGCCAGCTCTCCACGTCGCCCGGCTTCGCCGCCGTGTCGGCCCGGAGCGTCACCCCGCGCCGCACGTCGACCAGGACCGGCTCGGCGTTCGGCAGGATCTGGTCCATGTGGCGGGCCATCAGGTGCAGCATCGCGGTGGCCGCCTCCGGGCACGGCGGTTCCTCGTCGAAGTGCAGGCGTACCGCTTCGCGCCGGCCGTCCTCGTACCGCAGACCGAAGTGGGGGTTGATCTTCACGACGAGTGGGCCGACCGGGGCGAGGGCGTCCCGGGTCTGCGCCAGGCTGACCTGCTCGAGGTCGCCGAGCGAGGTGAGGTAGGCCCGGGCGCCGGACTGCAGCGCGCCGTAGAGCGGCTTCCATCGATCCTTGACCAGGCCGACGACGCCGGTGAGGTAGCTCCCGCCGGTGCGGAACGCGATGTCCGCCTTGAGCGCCTTGACCAGTTGGCCGTGCGGGTTGAACCCGCTGCGGCGCTCCCGCTGCTTGCGCAGGCCGCCGACGAACGTGGCCTTGGCGGGGCCGGTGCGGGAGACGTACCGGGTGAAGCCGAGCATCGTTGCGTACGGCGGGATGACGGGCACGGCGGAGGTGGTCGGGACGGTGGTCAGAGTGGACACACTCACGGCGGATCCTCCTGAAGATCAGCAGCTCAGAGGCCCTGTTTCGTACATACATTCTAATCGACGGGTACGACATTCCCAACCGTGTGGCGGGCCCTCGCGAGGCGATCGGGAGAATGGGCGGGTGGCTCAGATCCGGTGTGACTTCGACTCCGAGGCGCTCGAACTACGTACCTCGATGACCGTGCTCCTGCCCGAGATCCCGGCGGCCGATCCGCCGCCGGTGCTCTACCTGCTGCACGGGCTCACCGACGATCACACCGCGTGGACCCGGTTCACCTCGGTCGAGCGCTACGCCGCCGCGCACGGTCTCGCCGTGGTCATGCCGCAGGTGCACCGGAGCTTCTACGCCAACGAGGCGTACGGGATGCGGTTCTGGGACTTCCTCTCCACCGAGCTGCCCGAACGGACCCGGCAGTTCTTCCGGGTCTCCGGGCGGCGGGAGGACACGTTCGTGGCCGGTCTCTCGATGGGCGGCTACGGGGCGGTCAAGTGGGCGCTGCGAGAACCGGAGCGGTTCGCGGCCGCCGCGACGCTCTCCGGGGCGCTCGACCTCGCGTACATCCAGGAACACGATCTGCGGCCGCACATGCGCGCCCTGACCGCCCGGGTCTTCGCCGACCGGGTGGTCGCCGGAGGCGACGAGGACCTGCTGCACCTGGTCCGGACCGCCGACCGGGACCGGTTGCCACGCCTGATGCTGCGCTGCGGCACCGAGGATCATCTGATGGCGCAGAACCGGCGCTTCACCGCCGCCTGCCGGGCGGCGAACCTCGATCTCGACGCGGCCTTCGGCCCCGGCGAGCACAGCTGGGACTATTGGGACGCTCAGCTGCCGCAGGTCCTGGACTGGCTGCTGGCGAGACAACCCGTCTAGCCCGCGTTGCGGAACCCGGCCGAGTGCGAGGCGCGGTCCAGAGTGCGGCCGGCGGTACGCCGGGACGACGCGTGCCGTCCCGGCGGATCTGCTAGTTCTCGTCCTTGGTCTGCTCGGCGAGGAAGCGCTCCAGCTCCGCGCCGAGCTCCTCCGCGGTGGGCAGCGGGGTGTCGGTGTCGGCCAGCAGGTTGCCCTGGCGCCCGCGCAGGAACGCGTCGTACTGCGCCTCCAGCGAGGTGACCAGGCGGCCGGCCTGCTCGTCGTCGGCGATCTGCTTGTCCACCTCGTCGCGGACCAGCTTGGCCGCGTCGCGCAGCCCGCCGGTCGGCAACGCCAGGCCGGTGCTCGACGAGACCGAGTCGAGCAGCAGCTCGGCGGCGGCCGGGTAACCGGTCTGCGCCAGGTAGTGCGGCACGTGCGCGGCGTACCCGAGGGCGTTGTGGCCGGACTCGCCGAGCCGGAACTCCAGCAGGTTGCCGACGCTGGCCGGCACCTGCACGCGCTGCAGCCAGGACTCGTGCTCGCCGAGCAGCGCGGTGTCGGTGGCGTGCGCGGTGACGCTGACCGGCCGGGTGTGCGGCACCGCCATCGGGATGGCGTTCAGCCCGACGGTGACCCGGACGCCGAGCTCGTCGATCAGCGCGGTGACCGCGGCGATGAACCGCTCCCACTGCAGATCCGGCTCGGGGCCGGTGAGCAGCAGGAACTCGGTGCCCAGCTGGTCCTTGACCCGGTGCAGGGCGAGGACCGGGTCCTCGTAGCTCTCGAAGTGGTCGGACACGAAGATCATCGGGGGCCGGCGGGAGCGGTAGTCGAGCAGCTGGTCCAGGTCGAACGTGGCGACCACCTCGTTCTCCAGGTTCTCCAGCAGGTGTTCCCGCGCGAGCTGGATCGCGCTGCCCGCGTCGACGAACCCGGTGAGTGCCTGGATGAGCACCGGGCCGTCCAGGGCCGGGAGCTCCCCGGCCACGTCGTAGAGCCCGTGTGGGTCGAGCACGCTGCGGACCTCCTCGATCACGAAGCCCGCCGTCGCGGGCTTGACGCTGCCAACAGCCGTCCGGCGGACTTCATTCCGGTCGGTAACGCAAATCATGGCGTACGCGACGGCTCCGCCGGTCTCGCGCGAACGAACGTGGCGTGTTTCCGACGTTGTGATGGCGGACACGAATTTCCGCAGCGCGCGGGCAACCTACGTGCACCCGGGAGCCACTATGTGGTCAGATCCCTTCCACATCCCCCTCGGAGTGATCTGTGACTCAACACCCCGTTCCGGTCCCGCCCGCCACCGACGACTCCGCCGTCCCGCCCGGCACGCTCTGGGCGCGGATGAAGGCCGACCCTCAGTACGCGCCCGAGCACCTCGCCCTGGACGCCGTCCGCCGGCTGGGCCCGGAGGCGGCCGCCTGGGCGCACCGGATGCGCGAGGAGCACCCCGGGATCACCCCGGACGACCTGGCCGCCCGCGCGGTCAAGCACTTCACCACGCTGGCCCGGATCTCCGGAGCGGTCTCCGGGGTGACCGGACTGCCCGGGGCGGTGCTCGACGTCGGGGTGCTGGCCTGGACCCAGTGCCGGATGATCCTGCACATCGCGGCCGCGTACGGGACCGACCCGGCGGTCCCGGAGCGAGCCACCGACCTGCTCGTCCTGCAGCGGGTGCACAGGGTCGCGGAGAGCGCGCGGACGGCGCTCGGCGTCGCGGCGGGACGCGAACGGGCCAGCCGGATCTTCACGGGGGCCGACGACGCTCCGCTCGGTGGCGTACTCGTGAAGCTCGGTCTGAAGCTGGCGCAGATGGCCGGCGTGCGCGCCGCGAAGCGGATGTTCGCCAAGGTCGTGCCGGGTGCCGGCGTCATCCTCGGCACGTGGGTCAACTCGGCCGCGACGAAGGACCTGGCGAAGCGGGCCCGCGAGCACTACCGGACCTAACCCGTGTTCCGGCACCCGGCCGGGTGCCGGAACACGGGCTAAGCGATCGGCGTGATCGTCCGAATCCGAGAGGTATGCGGGAGATTCGGAAAGTCGCCGCTGTCCTGTCCGTGCTCGCGGGGCCGCTGTCGCTGACCGCCTGCTCCTCCGGGAACAGCGGTACGACGACCGCGCCGACGGCCGTACCGTCCAGTGGCGGCACCTGGATCCTGTACGCCTCCGGCAGCGTGACGCCGTCGCCGGTGCCGAGTGTGGTCAGCGCCACCACTCCCGGCGTCGCCACCCTCTCGCCCCGGCCGAGCGGGTCGAGCACGCCCACACCGAGCGGCAGCGCCTGCAACGCGGCGGCGTTCGTCGGCGGCAACATCAACGGGCTGGGCGTGACGGCGGGCACGACCAGCGCGGTGCTCACGTGGTTCAACCCGGGCGGCAGCACGCTGGTCAGCTACAAGCTCACCGCCGCGAACCAGGACCTGAAGACCGGCCGGCAGCAGGACGTCGGCTACACCACGGTCACGCCGACCGCCTGCGGCTGGATGACCGGCACGGTCAAGAACCTCACGTCGAAGACGCACTATGTCTTCTCGGTCGACGCCCAGTACACCAAGAACGGCGTGAGCGGCACCTATACCCGGACCATCGCCCGCTCCGGCGTGGTGAGCACCACCTGATGATCGGGCCGGCCGTTCTCTAAGCTTTCCGGCCATGGAGAGCATCGTCGACACGGTCGTCCTGGTGGCGATCTCCGTGGTGGGCGCGGCGCTGGCCCGCCGTCTCGGGTTCGTGGCGCCGCTGGTGCTGCTCGTGGCGGGGCTCGCGCTCTCCTACGTGCCCGGGTTCCCGGAGGCGCACCTCGAGCCGGAGCTGGTGCTGATCGGCATCCTGCCGCCGCTGCTCTACGTGGCCGCGCTGCAGACCTCGGTGCCCGCGTTCCGGCTCGCCCTGCGGCCCATCCTGCTGCTCGCGGTCGGCCTGGTGGTGCTGACCTCGCTGGTGGTCGGGTACTCCGTGCACTTCCTGCTGCCGGACGTGCCGCTCGCCGCCTGCATCGCGCTCGGCGCCATCGTCGCCCCGCCGGACGCGGTCTCCGCCACGGCGATCGCCCGCCGGGTCGGCCTGCCCCGCCGGGTGGTCACCATCCTGGAGGGCGAGAGCCTGCTCAACGACGCGTCGGCGCTGGTCCTGGTCCGGGTGGCCGGTACGGCACTGGCCGGGGCAGCCGTGGGGTTCTCCGACATCGCGGGGGAGGTCGCGCTCAAGGCGGGCGGCGGGCTGGTGATCGGCGGGATCTTCGCGTACGGGGCCGCCAAGCTGCACCGCTGGATCGAGGATCCGCTGCTGGACGACGCGGTGTCGCTGCTCACCCCGTTCGCCGTGGTGATCGTCGCCGAGGAGCTGCACACCTCCAGCGTGGTGGCCGTGGTGATCGCCGGGCTCTACCTCGGGCACCGGATCCCGTACCTGCTCTCGGCCACCTCACGGCTGCAGATGGACGCGGTCTGGAAGCTGATCACGTTCCTGCTGGAGGGCGTGGTCTTCCTGCTGGTCGGGCTGCAGCTGCGGACCGTGGTGGGCAGCATCGAGACCAGCATGAGCGACACCGCGCAGGTCACCTCGCTGGTCTTCGGCGTGCTGGTCCTGCTCCGCTTCGTCTGGATGTACCCGGCGACCTACCTGGCCCGGCTGATCCCGCGGGTCCGCAACCGGGAGGAGCGCCCGCCGCTCGCCGTGCCGACCGTGATCGCCTGGGCCGGCATGCGCGGCGTGGTCACCCTGGCCGCCGCGCAGACCCTGCCGATCCCCGGCGAGGACGGCGTACCCGACTACCCGCGGGAGCTCTTCGTCTTCGTGGCGTTCGCGGTGATCGTGCTGACCCTGCTGATCCAGGGCACCACGCTGCCCACGCTCGCGGTCCGGCTCGGCGTCCGGGAGGACAGCAGCGCCCAGGACGCGCTCGCCGAGGCCGGGGTGCAGCACGCCGCGAGCCGGGCGGCCCTGGCGGCGCTGGAGGAGAAGGCGGACGGCGCGCCCGCCTCGGTGGTGGACCGGCTGCGCGGCTTGGTGGAGAGTCGATCCAACAACGCCTGGGAGCGTCTCGGCAGTCAGAGCCAGGAAACCCCCTCGGCGGCGTACGGCCGGCTGCGACGCGAGATGATCAAAGCCGAGCGGCACGTCTTCAAGATCGCCCGGAACGAGGGGCGGATCCCCGAGGAGGTGCTGGTGCGCGCCCAGCGCGAGCTCGACCTGGAAGAATCCCAGCTGCATCGGAGTGACGAGTGACCTGCCAGCATCTCAAGGAGTCGGTCGACGAGCCGGCCCCGCAGAGCCCGTACGCCGACGGCTGCCCGCAGTGCGTGGCCGGCGGTTTCGAGGACTGGGTGCATGTGCGCCTCTGCCTGACCTGTGGACTGGTCGCGTGCTGCGACTCGTCGCCGCGCCGCCACATGTCCGCCCACCACGCGGAGTCCGGCCACCCGGTGATGCGCTCCTTCGAGCCGGGCGAGTCGTGGCGCTGGTGCTTCGAGGACGAGTTGCTCGGATGAGGATCCTGGTACTCGGCGCCGGGGCGACCGGCGGCTACTTCGGCGGGCGGCTGGCCGGTGCCGGGCGGGACGTCACGTTCCTGGTCCGGCCGCAGCGGGCGGCCGTGCTCGCCGAGCGGGGGCTCCGGATCAACGGGCCGGAGGGCACGCTGACCGTCGCACCGCGCCTGATCACCGAGGTGGACGGCGCGTACGACGTCGTCCTGCTCGCGGTGAAGAGCTACGGCCTGGACGCGGCGCTGGCCGGCATCGGGCCCGCGATCGGCCCGCGGACCGTGGTGATCCCGCTGCTCAACGGCGTACGGCACCTCGACACGCTGGTCGCCGCGTTCGGGCCGGAGCGGGCCTGGGGCGGCGTCTGCATGATCCACGCGACCCTGGACGAGTGGGGCGACGTGGTCCGGATGACCGGCCTGCACCGGCTGGCGTACGGGCCGCTCGACGGCGGGCCGGACGACCGGCTGGACGCGGTCACCGCGGCGCTGAGCGGGGCGGGCTTCGACTCCCGCGCGTCCCGGGACATCGTCGCCGAGCTCTGGGAGAAGTGGGTCCTGCTCGCCACCATGGGCTCGGCCACCACCCTGATGCGCGGCTCGATCGGCGCGATCAACGCCTCCCCGGGCGGCCCCGAATTCCTGCACGCCCTGATGGCCGAGGTGATCGCGGTCGCGACGGCGGCGGGCCACGCACCCCGCGAACGCGCCGTCGGCATGGTCCAGGGCGCGATCTCGACGACCGAGCCGACCACGTCGTCGCTCTACCGCGACCTGATCGCCGGCCTCCCGATCGAGGCGGACAGCATCGTCGGTGACATGGTCGCGGAGGCCGCGAAGCACGCCGTCGGGGTGCCGCTGCTCGCCGCGGCCTACACCGCGCTCTCCGTGCACACCGCCTCCCGGGCGTAACCCTCCCACCCGGCGCCGGCCGAGCGGAGGGCCACCGCGTAGACGTGCGCGGTGCGGGCGGCGATCGCGGGCCAGTTGAAGTCGTCGCGGGCGCGGACGCGGGCGGCGCGGGCCAGCTCACGGGCCCCGTCGCGGTCGTCCAGCACCGCGCCGGTCTCCCAGGCCAGCCCGTCCGGGTCCGCGGGCGGGAACTTCACGCCGGTCACGCCGTGCTCGACGATCTCGGCCAGACCGCCCGTGTCGGCGGCGGCCACCGGGGTCCCGGCCGCCGCGGCCTCGAGCGCGACCATCCCGAACGGCTCGTAGAGACTCGGCACGAGGTAACAGTCCGACGCCGCCATCAGCGCGGTCAGCGCATGGCCGTGCAGAAACCCCGCGAAGGTCACCCCGGGCGTGGCGATCGCTTCGAGTTCCCTCCGGTACGGTCCCTCGCCCGCGATCACCAGCCGCAGACCCGGACGGTGCTCGCGGAGACCCGGGAACGCGCGGAGCAGGTACTGGACGCCCTTCTCGTAGACCAGTCGCCCGGCGCAGCTGATCAGCGGCGCACCCGGCTCCGCGTAGCGCTCCCGGGCCGCGGCGACCGCCCGGGGCCGGGCCCGCCAGCGCAGCGAGTCCACCCCGTTGTGCACCACCTCGACCCGGTCGGCGGGCACCCAGAAGTGCCGGATCACCTCCTCGCGCATGTACCCCGAGCAGACGATCACGTGGGCGGCCTCGGCGGTCAGCCAGCGCTCGATCCCGTCGATGGTCCGGTTCTGCTCCTCCGGGAGGAAGCCCTGGTGCCGCCCGCGCTCGGTGGCGTGCACGGTGGCCACCAGCGGCACACCCAGGTGATCGCGAACGGTCATCGCCGCGTGCGCGACCAGCCAGTCGTGCGCGTGCACCACGTCGAAGCCGCCGGGCGAGGAGCGGACGGCGTGCAGGGCGGCCCGGGTCAGCGCGTGGTTCAGCGCGAGCGCCCAGGCGAGCAGGTCCTCGCCCGGGGGCCCGGCCCGCGGGTCGTCCGGTGCGCGGATCACCCGGACCCCCTCGGTGTACTCCTCCCGCAGCGCTCCGGGGGCGCTGCGGGTCACCACGGTCACCTCGTCACCGGCGGCGGTCAGCGCGGTCGCCAGCGCGTGCACGTGCCGCCCGAGACCGCCGACGAGCTGGGGCGGGTACTCCCAGGAGAGCATCAGGATGCGGGTCACGGCGCGTACCTCTGTTCCACACGGAGCATCTCGGCGACGGACAGGGCGGCGAACGGGCGGCCGGCGGCGCGGTGCGGGGCGTCCCCGTGGGCCAGCTCGCCGATCGCGCCGAGACCGGCCTCGGCGAGGTGCGCGGCGAGCCCGGTGAGCAGGCCGTCGACCGGGTACCCGGCGGCCACCCGGGCGTCCGCGTACGGCCCGATCAGCCACGGGCGGACCATGCCCTGCCCGGGGTGGCCGGGCCGGTAGCCGTACTCGTCGGGTGCGAGGGTGCGCAGCCCCATCGGGGTGAGCAGGGCCTCCCCGGCGGCACGCGGCGGGGGCGCGCCGACACCCCGCATCGGTGCGTGCGGCAGCGACCAGGCGAGGAGCTGGTACGGCCGCAGGGTCGGATCGTCGTGCCGGCTCGCCGCCCCGAGCGGGTAGGGCGCCGCCGGCCCCTCGATCGCGTCGTGGAGCCAGCCCTCGGGCGCCGGGAAGCGCCGCCGGAACGACTCCCGGGCCCGCGCGTGTTTCGCCCGGGGCTCCCCGTCGTCCCTGCGCGCCTCGGCGAGCAGGTCCCCGAGCGCCGCGAGCCCGTTCACCCAGAGCGCGTTGACCTCCACCAGCTTCCCGGCCCGCCCACCGTCCTGGCCGGCGCTGCGGGGTGCCTGATCATCGTCGAGGCACCCGTCAGGGCCGGCCAGGAGGGTGAGCAGGCCGTCGGCGGGGTCGACGGTGAGCGGGCCGCCGCCGGAGAGCGTGGCGCGGAGCAGGCGGCCGAGCGGCAGGGCGAGCGTGGCCGCGAGGTCGGTGTCGCCGGTACGGACCACGTGCCGGTCGACCGCGTGCACCAGCCAGAGCGGTCCGGTGCCGATGTCCGGGGCCGGGGCGCGCAGGGCCGCCCGGGTCCGGGCGATCAGCAGGTCACGGCCCTCGCCGACGCGGCCGGTGTCGAGGAACAGGCCCTCGTACGCGGCTCCCGTGTCGCTCAGCGACGGTCCCCGGTCCGGGTGACAGGTGACCACGTCCGGGCCGTCGGCCCCGCTCACCACGAAGTGGTCCGCCGCGAGGAGCAGGCTCTCGCCGTACCCGGAGACCTTGGCGGTGGAGATCAGACGACGGGCGCGATCGCGCGCCGAGGCCAGCACCAGCGACGGTGCCGGCGGCCTCGCCCGGGGATCGCCGGCCCACGCGGAGATCTCCAGACGGTCGCCGGGACCGGCCTGCTCGCAGAACGTGCCGGCCAGCCAGAGGTCCTCGACGGCCGTCCCGGTCCGCGCGCCCAGATGCCATCCGCCGCCCGGCTGCCAGCCCGGCCCGGCCAGCCGGTACGCCCCCTCGACCAGCGCGCCGTCCGCCACCTGCTCGACGCGCGGCTCCGGCTCACGGGCGGTCCGGGAGCCGCCGGCGAGACGCCAGGTGCACATCGCGGCGACCGCCAGGCCGACCCGGCCGGGCGCGCTGACCACCCGGTGCACGACGGCGAGCGACGGGTGGCCGTGCCGCAGCGCCAGCTCGCGCTCGATCACCACCTCGCCGATCCGCCAGCGCCAGCGCGGCAGGCCGTCGGCGAGCACGAAGGACTCCAGGTGCCGATGACCGGCCGGATCGACTGCGCCCGACTCCCACTGATGGGTGTAGAGCGGTACCTTGACGCCTGTGGCGAGTGTCACCGTCAGATCGAGGGCGGCCACCGCGGTACGGCGTACGCCGGACGCGTCCGCGACCACCAGGAGCGCGTGTTCGGGCCGGGTCCGCAGGCCGCTCACCGTGCCGGTGGCGTATCCGCCCAGGCCGTCCGTGACCAGCCACTCCCGGCCGGCGCCGGCGTCCTCGGCGAGGGAGCCGCAGACCTGCGGCCCGAAGATCAGCGGATCGTTGCGCGGCACGTCGCCTCGTATGCTCGATTCTGGACCATGCTAAACCCCTAAAATGGGGATAAATATGCACCTAAACGGACAGTCTGGCCGACCGTATCAGGCCCCTCCGCGAGAATGGGCATAGACGCGGCCGGACAGGATTAGGGGATCCCGCGGCGGGGCATGAGCAGCGGGGCCGGTCGTGACGACCGAGGGCCGAGGGGTAGGAGCACGGTATGCAGGTTTGGCCTGGTCATCGGTACCCGCTGGGTGCCACGTACGACGGGACGGGCACGAACTTCGCGATCTTCTCCGAGGTGGCCGAGGCGGTGGAGCTCTGCCTCTTCGACGCCGCCGGTAACGAGCGCAAGGTGCAGCTGCACGAGCAGGACGCGTTCGTCTGGCACGCGTATCTGCCGGGTGTCGAGCCGGGACAGCGGTACGGCTACCGCGTCTACGGCCCGTACGAGCCGCACCGCGGGGTCCGGTGCAACCCGCACAAGCTGCTGCTCGACCCGTACGCGCGCGCGGTCGACGCGGACATCGCGTGGCACCCGTCGCTCTACGCGTACGACTTCGGCGACCCGGAGCGCATGTCGGACCTGGACTCGGCGCCGTACATGGCCAAGGGCGTGGTGGTGAACCCCTACTTCGACTGGGGCAACGACCGGCGGCCGGACATCCCGTACCACCACTCGGTGATCTACGAGACGCACGTCAAGGGCCTGACCCAGCGGCACCCGGACATCCCCCGGGACATGCGCGGGACCTACTCGGCGATAGGGCATCCGGCGATCATCGAGCACCTCAAGGGACTCGGTGTGACCGCGGTCGAACTGATGCCGGTGCATCAGTTCGTCCACGACAACCGCCTGCACGACCTGGGGCTGCGCAACTACTGGGGCTACAACACGCTCGGGTTCTTCGCGCCGTACCACGGGTACTCGGCGATGGGCTCGCTCGGCCAGCAGACCCAGGAGTTCCGCGGCATGGTCAAGGCGCTGCACGCGGCGGGGATGGAGGTCATCCTCGACGTGGTCTACAACCACACCGCGGAGGGCAACCACCTCGGGCCGACCCTGAGCCTGAAGGGTATCGACAACCGGACGTACTACCGGCTCGTCGAGGACCAGCCGCAGTTCTACATGGACTACACCGGCACCGGGAACAGCCTGAACGTCCGCAGCCCGCAGAGCCTCCAGCTGATCATGGACTCGCTGCGCTACTGGGTCACCGAGATGCACGTCGACGGCTTCCGCTTCGACCTCGCCTCCACCCTGGCCCGGGAGTTCTACGACGTGGACCGGCTCTCCACGTTCTTCGAGGTGGTGCAGCAGGACCCGATCGTCGGCCAGGTGAAGCTGATCGCCGAGCCGTGGGACGTCGGCCCGGGCGGGTACCAGGTCGGCAACTTCCCGCCGAACTGGACCGAGTGGAACGGCAAGTACCGGGACACCGTCCGGGACTTCTGGCGCGGCGAGCCGGCCACCCTCGCCGAGTTCGCCAGCCGGATCACCGGCTCGGCCGACCTCTACCAGGACGACGGGCGCAAGCCGTTCCACTCGATCAACTTCGTCACCGCGCACGACGGGTTCACGCTCACCGACCTGGTCAGCTACAACGACAAGCACAACGAGGCGAACGGCGAGGAGAACCGGGACGGCGAGAGCCACAACCGGTCCTGGAACTGCGGCATCGAGGGCCCGACCGAGGATCCCAAGGTGCTGGAGCTGCGCGCCCGCCAGCGCCGGAACTTCCTGGCCACCCTGATGCTCAGTCAGGGCGTGCCGATGATCTCGCACGGCGACGAGCTGGGCCGGACCCAGCAGGGCAACAACAACGCGTACTGCCAGGACGACGAGATCAGCTGGATCGACTGGGAGAACGCGGACGAGCAGCTGCTGGAGTTCGCCCGGACGCTGACCGCGTTCCGGCACCGGCACCAGGTGTTCCAGCGCCGCCGGTTCTTCACCGGGCTGCCGGTGACCGCGCGCGGCGGCGGCGACCCGCTGCCCGACCTGGAGTGGTTCACCCCGGACGGCCGCCCGATGGCCGGCGACGACTGGGGCAACGACTTCGGCCGGGCGGTGGCGCTCTTCGTCAACGGCGAGGGCATCCGCGAGCGTGGCCAGTACGGCCAGCGGCACGTGGACAGCTCGTTCCTGCTCTTCTTCAACGCGCACGACGCGCCCCTGGAGTTCGCCACCCCGCCGGCCGAGTACGGCGAGAAGTGGGAACGAGTGATCGAAACCGCCGCGCCGTCCCCGGATCGCCCGTCGGTCGTGGAGGCCGGCCACAAGATCTGGGTGCCGGACCGCTCCCTCATCGTGCTCGACAGGACGGTCTGATGGCTCCGAGCAGCACCTACCGCGTCCAGGTCCGCCCCGACTTCCCGCTGAAGGCCACCGCCGAGCTCGCCGACTACCTGGCCGACCTCGGCGTGAGCCACCTCTACTCGGCGCCGCTGCTCACCGCCGGGCCCGGCTCCACGCACGGCTACGACGTCGCCGACCACTCCCAGGTCAGCCCGGAGCTGGGCGGTGCCGAAGGGCTGCGCTCCCTGCATCAAGCGTTGACCGCCGCCGGCCTCGGCCTGGTCGTCGACATCGTGCCCAACCACGCGGGCATCGCCGTTCCGAAGGCCAATCCAACCTGGTGGGATGTCCTTAAAAATGGACAAAATTCCAAATACAAGGACTTTTACGACATTGACTGGTCGCGAGAGCGGATCCTCGTCCCGGTGCTCGCCGACGACCCGGACGCGCTCGACCAACTGACCGTCGAGGGCGACGAACTCGCCTACTACGACAAGCGGTTCCCGATCGCCGAGGGGACCGGCGGCGGCAGCGCCCGCGAGGTGCACGACCGGCAGCACTACGAGCTGGTCGCCTGGACCCGCGGGGACGCCGAGCTGAACTACCGGCGCTTCTTCGGCATCGTCGAGCTGGCCGCGCTCCGGGTCGAGGACCCGGCGGTCTTCGATGCCACGCACGCCGAGATCCTGCGCTGGATCCGCGAGGGGATCGCTGACGGCCTGCGGGTGGACCACCCGGACGGGCTGCGCGATCCGGGCGGCTACTTCGAGCGGCTGCGCGCGGCGGCACCGGGCGCCTGGCTGGTGGTGGAGAAGATCCTGGAGCCCGGCGAGCGGCTGCCCGCCTGGCCGGTCGACGGCACCACCGGGTACGACGCGATGGCCGAGGTCTGCGGCGTCTTCGTGGACCCGGGCACCGAGGCGTTCTTCGACACCCTCGACCACCATCTGACCGGGCACGAGATCTCGTACCAGAACCTCGTGCACGAGACCAAGACGACGGCGGCGACCCGGCTGCTCGCCGCCGAGCTGCGCCGGATGGCCGCCCTCGTACCCGAGCTGGAGAGCGCGCCCCGGGCCCTGGCCGAACTGGCCGCCTGCTTCCCGGTCTACCGCTCCTACCTGCCCGCCGGGCAGCGCCACCTGGCGGCGGCCCGTGCCGAGGCGGGCCGTCGCCGACCGCAACTGATCCCCGCGCTCGATCAGGTGACCAACCGGCTGCGCGACCCGGAGGACGAGCTGGCCATCCGGTTCCAGCAGTTCACCGGCGCGGTGATGGCCAAGGGTGTGGAGGACACCGCGTTCTATCGGTGGACCCGCTTCGTGGCCCGCAACGAGGTGGGCAACGATCCGACCGATTTCGGCGTCCGGCCCGACGAGTTCCACGAGTGCGCCGGTCAGCGGCAGCGCGAGTGGCCGGCCGGGATGACCTCGCTCGCCACCCACGACACCAAGCGCGGCGAGGACGTGCGCGCCCGCCTGGCGGTCCTCTCCGAGCTGCCCGGCGACTGGACCGAGGTGGTGCGCCGCTGGGTCCGGATCGCTCCGCTCCCGGATCCCTCGCTGGCCCATCTGATCTGGCAGGTCGCGGTCGGTGCCTGGCCGATCTCCCGGGAGAGGCTTCTCGCGTACGCCGTGAAGGCCGCCCGGGAGGCCGCGGCCGCCACCTCGTGGCACCGCCCCGACGGGCCCTTCGAGGACGCCCTGCGCGCGATGATCGACAAGATCTACGACGACCCGGCGCTGCACCGCGAGATCGGTGACTTCGCGGCCTCGATCACGCCGCCCGGCTGGTCGAACTCGCTCGGCCAGAAGCTCGTCCAGCTGACCATGCCCGGCGTGCCCGACGTCTACCAGGGCACCGAGCTCTGGGACCACTCGCTGGTCGACCCGGACAACCGGCGGCCGGTCGACTTCGCGGCCCGCCGCGCGATGCTGAGCCGGATCGACGACGGCCACCTGCCGCCGGTGGACGAGTCCGGCGCGGCGAAACTCCTGGTCACCAGCCGGATCCTGCGACTGCGGCGGCAGCGCCCCGAGCTGTTCACCGGATACCGCCCGGTCTACGCCGAGGGCCGGGTCGGCGAGCACGTCCTCGCCTTCGACCGGGGCGGCGTGGTGGCGGTCGCCACCCGGTTGCCGGTCGGATTGTCACGTCACGGGGGGTGGCACGACACCACCCTTTCACTGGACGGACACAGTTGGACGGAATTGTTCACGAACGCCAGCTACGGTGGCACCCACGTGGCCGTGGCCGAGCTGCTGCAGACCTATCCCGTCGCGCTTCTGGTGAAAGAATGACGACCTTCGAGGTATGGGCGCCGTCGACGTCGCCCCGGCTGTCCGTGAACGGCACCGAGCACGCGATGGAGCCCGCGGACGGCGGCTGGTGGCGCCTGGACCTGCCGTCGGTGGGTCCCGGCACCGACTACGCCTACGTCCTGGACGGCGCGGACAAGCCGCTGCCCGACCCGCGGTCGGCGTGGCAGCCGCGCGGCGTCCACGAGCCGAGCCGGCTCTACGACCACGCGGCCTTCGCGTGGACCGACGCGGCGTGGACCGGGCGGCACCTGCCCGGCGCGGTCCTCTACGAGCTGCACATCGGCACGTTCACCCCGCAGGGCACCTTCGACGCCGCGATCGAGCGCCTCGACCACCTCGTCGAGCTCGGCGTCGACCTGGTCGAGCTGCTGCCGGTCAACGCGTTCAACGGCGAGTACAACTGGGGCTACGACGGGGTCTGCTGGTACGCGCCGCACGAGGCGTACGGCGGCCCGGACGGCCTGAAGCGCTTCGTCGACGCCGCCCACGGCAGGGGCCTGGGCGTGGTGCTCGACGTGGTCTACAACCACTTCGGCCCCTCCGGTGCGTACGCGCCGATGTTCGCGCCCTACCTGAGCGCCGGGCAGAACTCCTGGGGCAGCTCGCTCAACCTGGACGGCCCGGACTCCGGCGAGGTGCGCCGCTACATCGCCGACAGCGTGCTGATGTGGCTGCGCGACTACCACGTGGACGGGCTGCGGCTGGACGCCGTGCACGCGCTGCACGACGAGGGCGCCACCCACCTGCTGGAACAGCTCGCCGTCGAGGTGGAGTCGCTCTCCACCGCGCTGCGCCGCCCGCTCACCCTGATCGCCGAGTCCGACCTGAACGACTCGAAGCTGATCACCCCGCGCGAGGGCGGCGGGTACGGCCTGCACGCCCAGTGGGACGACGACGTGCACCACGCCCTGCACACCCTGCTGACCGGGGAGCGCCAGGGCTACTACGGCGACTTCGGATCCCTGGACTGCCTGCGTACGGTCCTTACGGGCGCGTTCTTCCACGCCGGCACCTGGTCCTCGTTCCGGGGCCGGCGGCACGGCCGCCCGGTCGACCGGCAGCGCACCCCCGGCCACCGGTTCGTCGCGTTCCTGCAGAACCACGACCAGATCGGCAACCGGGCGATCGGCGACCGGCTCACCGCCACGCTCTCGCCCGGCCTGCTCCGGGTCGCCGCGACCCTGCTGCTCACCTCGCCGTTCACCCCGATGCTCTTCATGGGCGAGGAGTGGGCGGCGACCAGCCCCTGGCAGTTCTTCACCAGCCACCCGGAGCCGGAGCTGGCCGCCGCCGTGCAGACCGGGCGGCGCCGCGAGTTCGCCCGGCACGGCTGGGCCGAGAGCGAGGTGCCCGACCCGCAGGACCCGGCCACCTTCGAGCGCTCCAAGCTGGACTGGTCCGAGCTGGGCAAGCCGGGGCACGCCGAGATGCTGGCGTTCTACCGGAAGCTGATCCGGCTGCGCCGTTCGGTGCCCGACCTCACCGACCCCTGGCTCGCCGACGTCGAGGTCTGGCACGGCGACCAGCACGTGGTGATCCGCCGCGGCCGGTACGCGATCGCGGTCAACCTCGCCGCCGAGCCGCGGACGGTCAGCGTCCGGGCGGTCCCGTCCGCGGTGCTGCTCGCCACTGCCGAGGGCGTCGTCCTACAGCGGGACCGGGTGGAGCTTCCCCCGGAGAGCGCTGTGGTGGTACGCACTTCCCGGTGATGACCCGTGTCCTGCTGGGCGCCATCCGCGCGTACCGGAAAATCTCGCCGAGGCTGCCCACCCAGTGCCGCTACCAGCCCACATGCAGCGCCTTCGCGCTGGAGGCCGTCGAACGGTACGGACCGAAGCGGGGGGTGAGGCTGACACTGGGGCGTCTGGTGCGATGCCGTCCCGGTGTCCCGTCGGGTACCTGGGATCCCGTTCCGTGACCTGATGGTGCACCATGACCCGACCGGGGAAGGGGGTTCGGGTCGATGGGGGACGGCTTTCCGCCGCAGACGCGCCGTGTGTGGCCGCTGCGCAGGCGCACGACGGTCGAGGACATCGCGGTGCGTGGCATCGCCGAGCAGGAGGCGCGGGACGAGGGGCTGCCGCTGCCCGCCGTTCCCGAGGCGCTGCCCCCGCCGGAGTCCGCCGCGCTGCCGGACCCGCCGGAGCGCTTCAACATGGAGGCGCTGCGGCTGGCCGGTCTCGGACTGGCCCTGGTGCTGACCGTGGCGCTCACCCTGGTCCGGCTCTTCGTCGGCGGGCCGCCCTCGCTCGCCGAGCTGCGTGCCCAGGCGGGCGTGGACAGCTGGCCGGTGCTCGACGTCGGGGTCAAGGACGACCAGTACGGGACCGCGTACTACGACGCGAAGACCGGCATCTGGTCCGGCTTCGACATCGACATCGCGTACATGATCGCCGAGGATCTGGGGTTCCGCCGCGACGACGTGCGCTTCTACGGCATGGAGAGCGAGGACCGGGCCCGGATGCAGGCCACCGACGCCGAGGGCAACCGGGTGCCGGTCAAGATGGTGATCGCGAGCTACAGCATCACCGAGGCCCGGGAGGCGATGGCCGGAGTGACCTTCTCCCAGGCGTATCTCTACACCGAGCAGTCGGTGATGACGCTGGCCGGGCACTCGAAGGTCTCCGCGCTCGAGGAGTTCAAGGGCAAGAAGGTCTGCACGCTCTCCACCGCGACCAGCGAGGCGGCCCCGTCCAAGGCGGGCGCGGACGTCGTCCGGAAGAATCGGGTGAGTGAGTGTTTCACCGCCCTGGACCGGGGGGAGGTCGACGCGGTCAGCACGGACGCGGCGATCCTCGCCGGGTGGAAGGCCAGGTTCCCCGCGAAGTACGACCACTGGGACCTCGGGCTGGACGCCACCGAGGCGTACGGGGTGAACGTGGGGGAGAACCCGGCGTTGAAGAAGCTGGTCGACATCACGCTGTACCGGTCGTACCGGGACCCACGGGACGACCGCTGGGAAGAGGCGTACCAGAGCAATCTCCAGGTGGAGGCGGCCGCGAACGGCAAGACCCCGATAGCGATCGCGCAGCAGCCCCGGGTGACGCGCCCGGACGTACGTGAACTGCCATGGGAAGATCTCCTGGAATGACCGACTGCACCGAGCGGCAGCCAGCCGCCAGCCGACGACGGCCTTGCAGGCGAGGGCCGGGAGGGCATGACCGAGGTGGCCCGGCATGACCACCGAGATCTTCGTCAAGGGCAGGCCGATCGCCTCGCCGCACCGGCGCCGCTCGCAGCTGAACTGGCTGCTCACCATGCTGCCGGCGTTCCCGCTGATGCTGCTGGTGCTGCGCCTGTGGTACCTGAGCCGGCAGGACCTGCCGACGATGCTGCTGCTGGTGCAGTACATCAACCCGCTCGGCATGGTCAGCGCCCTCTTCATCACGCTGACCTGGGCGATCCCGGCGGTCATCCTGACGATCCGGGTGCTCGGCGGGATCCTGCTGGTCAGCACGCCGGGCGAGGCCGGGCGCTCGCCGCTCGCGGTCTTCGCATTGCGGATGCCGGACTGGGTGGTCATGATCGCGGTGATGATCGCCGCCTTCACCTGGCAGCTGCGCATGCTGCCGACGCTCGCCATGCTGATCGTGGCGGTGCTGGGGCTCACCGGCGTGCAGCGGCTGCGCGCCGAGCGCTGGGTGATGCTCTGGCTCACCCTCGGCGTCCCGGTGCTGACCGGCCTGCTGGTCTGGGCCTTCGTCTGGCCCGGCGTGACGGCCGCCCTGCGCGGCGGCGAGTACGCGACGGCGGTGCTGCTCGGGGTGCCACCCCTGCTCGGCCCGCTGCTCACCGGGGCGGTCCCGGCCCGCTGGGCCCGGCTGGTGACCCACTGGCCGGCGGTCGGCGCGGCCCTGGCCCTGCCCCTCGTGGTCGGCGTGGTCTTCCTCCGTGCGCCGGTGCTGCCCAGCACCGCCATCGAGGTCGGCGCCGAGGGGGAGCCGGTCGGCGAGGTGGTCCGCGGCCAGCTGATCGCCGTCGACGACACCTCCACCACCATGCTCAGTCCCGGTGGTGAGGTGACGTTCATCCCCAACAACGAAGTACGCTCGAAGACACTCTGCCCCGAAGCCGAGACTCCACCCGAGAGCGCCGTCGCGGTACGCGGCTGGCAGGTCGAGGCGTCGGCGCTGGAGTGGATCGCGCCCACACGAAAGGTGACCGAAATCGATCCTCGATGCCTGGGGCGGCCCCGTGACCCGGCCTGAGTGTACTTTCCAGTCCGACATGTGCGACGCGCCGCCCACCACGTGCAGACAGCTCGCCATCGACCTGGCAGGCTGCACGCCATGACCTTGCACCTGCGGTGGGCGGCCGTCACCGACCAAGGACACGTCCGGAGCAACAACGAGGACTGTCACTACGCCGGTGACCGCCTGCTCGTCGTCGCGGACGGTATGGGCGGCATGGCCGCGGGCGATCTGGCCAGCCGGGTCGCCGTCGAGGCCATGGTCGCTCTGGACGTCCCGATCGACACCGAGAACCAGATGGACGCGCTGCACAAGGCGCTGGAGATGGCGAACGGGCGGATCGCCGAACAGGTGACCGCCGACCCGTCGCTGGCCGGGATGGGCACCACGATGACGGCGGTGCTCTTCAACGGCGAGCGGGCCGCGATGGCCCACGTCGGCGACTCCCGTGCCTACCTGCTGCGCGACGGGCGGCTGAACCAGCTGACCAAGGACGACACGTACGTGCAGATGCTGGTCGACCAGGGCCTGATCAAACCCGAGGAGGCGGCCGGGCACCCGCGGCGCGCGGTGGTCACCCGGGTTCTGCAGGGCGAGCCGGTCAGCCCGGCGTACGTCATCGTCGAACCGCAGGTCGGGGACCGCTGGCTGCTCTGCAGCGACGGTCTGACCGGCGTGGTCAGCGACGCGACGATCGAGGAGGAGCTGCGCACCGTCCCCGATCCGAAGACGTGCGCGGAGCGCCTGGTCGACCTGGCGCTGCGGGGTGGCGGCCCGGACAACGTGACGGTGGTCGTCGCCGACGTGACCGCGGGCGACTGACCGGTTATCGTCATCCGGCCGCGGCTCACGGAGAGCGGCCCGGACCCTGGTGGTGATCACGACGGCGCGACTGATCGGCACGCTGGTGCTCACCCTCGGGGTGGTCGCCTTCGGCGAGTTCGTGCTGGACGGGCCGCGGGTCTTCGAGGACGCCGCCCAGCTCGTCACCGGCCTCGCCGCGGCCGGGCTCTGCCTGGCCGCGGCGCGCCGCCGGACCGGCGTCCAGCGGACCTGGCGGCTGATCGCCGTCGGCGGGCTCACCCTCTGGTCGGCGAACCGGCTCTGGCGGGTCGCGCTCGACCTCGCCGACCCGGCCCGGGACATCCACCACCGGGTCCTCGACGTGGGCGTGCTGGTGCTGCCGGCCTGCATGCTGGCCGGCCTGCTCGGCGCGGCCGGCACCCGGCCCCGCCCGGTGCCCACCTCGCTGCGCCGGGACCAGATCGCGCTGATCATCGACAGCGTGCTGATCACCGGCTCGGTGCTCGCGCTGACCTGGTCGGTGATCCCGGAACGACTGCTCGGGCGGATCGCCGACTGGGGCTCGTTCGCCGGGTGGGCGATCGCCTACCCGGTCGCCGACCTGGTGCTGCTCACCATGGTCGTGCTGCTGCTCACCACCCGCCCCGACTCGCCGGCCGGGCGGCGGCCGCTGCGGCTGATCGGCGCGGCGCTGGTCGCCTTCGGCACGGCGGACGCGGTACGGCTGACCGGGGCGGAACCGGGATGGCTGCAGACCGCCGGGTACCTTCTCGGCCCGATGTTCATCGCGCTGGCGGCGCTCAGCCCGGCCCGGCCGATGCCACCGCCGCCCGATCCGGCCCCGCAGCACCGGCGTGACTGGTTCCCGCTGCTGATGCCGTACGGGCCGGTGCTGGTCAGCGGGATCGTGCTCGGGGTGCGGACCCTCGCGGGGCATCCGCCGACCTCGTTCCAGGCCTACCTCGGGTGGCTCGGGCTGGGCCTGGTGGTCACCCGTCAGATGATCACCATCCTGGACAACACGGCGCTGATCCGGCGCGTCGTGGAGACCCAGCGGCGGCTGCACCATCAGGCGTACCACGATCCGCTGACCGGGCTGGCGAACCGGGCGCTCTTCCGGGAGCGGCTGGTGCTCGCCCTGGACGCGAAGCAGCCGGTGGCGGTGCTCTTCGCGGATCTGGACGACTTCAAACTGATCAACGACACGTACGGGCACGCGATGGGCGACCGGGTACTGCTCGCGATCGGGGAACGGCTGCGGTCCGGGGTACGCCCGCAGGACCTGGTGGCGCGGCTCGGCGGGGACGAGTTCGCGGTCGTGCTGGACCAGACGCCGGCGCCGGTGGTACCCGCCCCGCGCCGGCGCCCGGCGTTCCGGCCCCGGCGGTACGTGCTCTCCGCGGCGGGCATCCGGATCTCGGCCGATGCGCCGCTCGCGCCGTTGCGGCGCCGTACCGACGTCCCTGTCCCTGCCCCTACCCCTGCCCCTACCCCTGTCTCTGCCGCTCCCTCTGTCGCCGCAGCTCCCCCCGCCGTCTCCGGCGCCGATCTGCCGGCGGTGCTCTGGGAGGAGGAGGCCGAGACGATCGGGCAGCGGGTGCTCGCCGCACTGCGGGAGCCGTACCTGATCGACGGGCGCTCGGTCAGCGTCGGCGTCAGCATCGGCCTGGTCGCCGCCGAACCCGACGACGGCCTCTCCGCCGACCTGCTGCTGCGCCGCGCCGACGCCGCCATGTACGCCGTGAAACGCCGCGGCAAGGGCGCCCTGATCCGCTTCACCGGCCCGGTCCACGGCCCGAACGCCGACCTGCCGCAGCTGCTCGCCGGGGCGCTGACCGGCGGCAGCCCCGCGGCGTCCGGTTTCGAGGTGTACTACCAGCCGATCGTCCGCCTCACCGACCAGGCGACCGTCGCCGTCGAGGCGCTGGCCCGCTGGACCGACCCGGTCGCCGGCCCGGTCCACCCCGACGTCTTCGTCACCATGGCCGAGCGCACCGGGCTCGTCGCCGCCATCGACGACTTCGTGCTCGACCAGGCCTGCGCCGACGCCCACGAGCTGGAGCGCCGCTTCGGGCGGCCGATCGCCGTGCACGTCAACGTCTCCGCCGGGCGGCTCGGGCAGGACGGCCTGGAGGCGGCGGTCGCCGCGGCCCTGGCCCGGCACTCGCTGCCACCGTCCCGGCTGGTCGTGGAGATCACCGAGACCCTGCGGATCTCGGACATGCCCCGGGCTGCGGTGGTGGTCGCCCGGCTCCGGGAGTGGGGGGTACGGGTGGCGCTGGACGACTTCGGCAGCGGGTACAACGCGCTGGCCCAGCTGCACGGCATGCCGGTCGACACGGTCAAACTCGACTCGACGCTCACCGACGTGGACACGGCGCCGGAGCGGGCAGGGGCGCTCTGCCGCTCGGTCCTGGCCATCTGCGCCGACCTGGGCATCACGGTCGTCGCCGAGGGCATCGAGACCACCGATCGGGCCGCAGCCCTGGCCGGCCTGGGCTGCCCGTTGGGCCAGGGCTACCTGTTCGGGCCTCCGGTGCCGCTCGCCAAGCTCACCCCGTAACCGCCCGCCGCCCGTGCCCACCGCCCGTGCCCGCCGCCCGTGCCCGCCGCCCGTGCCCGCCGCCCGTGCCCGCCGCCCGTGCCCGCCGCCCGTGCCCGCCGTGCTGCTCGCTGTCCCGTTCCGCCTCGCGCTGTTCGCCGCGCATTCTGGCGCTTTTCACCCGGTCGGGCGGGAGATCAACGGGAGCGGGGGTTGGTACGGCGGGTGGGTGCGGCGGTCGTCGGGTCCTCGGGCCAGGGATGGCGGGGGTAGCGGCCACGCAGTTCGGCCCGTACCTGGGGATAGCCCTGCACCCAGAAGGAGGCCAGGTCACGCGTCACGGCGACCGGGCGCCCGGCGGGGGAGAGCAGGTGCAGCAGGACCGGGATGCGGCCGTCGGCGAGACGCGGGGCCGTACGCCAGCCGAAAGCCTCCTGGACCTTGACCGCGAGAACCGGTGCGGCGGGGTCGGAGTAGTCGACCCGGATCTGCGAACCGCTCGGCACCGGAAGGCGCTCCGGGGCCACCGCGTCGAGACGCCCGGCCACCGACCACGGGACGAGGCGTCGCAGGCCCGCGGTGACGTCGATCCGGGCCAGGTCGGCGCGGCGGCGGGCGGAGCCGAGGTCGAGCCAGTCCTCGGCGTGCTCCAGCAGGGCAGGGTCGGCGACGTCCGGCCAGGGTTCGCCGAGGGCGGCGTGCGCGAAGGCCAGCCGGGCGCGCAACTCCTGCGCTGAGCGGCTCCAGGTCAGCAGGGTGAGGCCGGTCGCGCGCAGTCCGGTCAGCAGCGCCGCGCGCAGCCGAGCAGGATCAGGATCGGTCAGGCGGACGCTGGTGAGGGTGATCGCGCCGAGCCTGCGTACCCGGCGGGCGACCACGTCACCGTCGATCCAGCCGATCTCGGTCTCCTCGGTGAGCAGGTGCGCCGCCACATCGAGGGCGGTGGGCTCGTCGAGCGGGGCGGCGCTGCGGATGCGGGCCGTCCGGGCGCCGGCGGCACGATCGGCCGCGGCCACCGCGAGCCAGGACGTGCCGGCGAGGCCGCTCTCCGGCGGCAGCTCAGCGGCGGTTCCGTTCGTCATCAGGTACGCCCGGCCGCCCGGCTCCCGGGCCGTCGCCACCCGCTCGGGGTAGGCGAGCCCGACCACGAGCCCGGTGGCCAGATCATCCGGCATGCCCAGCCCGGACGTGGCCGGCTCACCCCGGCGCTGTGCCCTCGGGCCGTCCCCGGGCTGTGCCCCCGGGCTCTCCTCGCCCTGCGCCGCCGGGCTGCCCACGCCTCGCGCTGCCGGGTTGCCTACGCCTCGCGCTGCCGGGTTGCCCACGCCCCGCGCCGCCGGGCTCTCCCCACCCGGCGGACCGTCGTTTTTTCGATGGCCGGCCCGGTGGTTCGCGCCGCCGGAACCCGGAATGCTTGTCCCCACGGCGGAAACACCCGCACCGGAGGGAGGGGTCGGCGATGTCTCGGCAGCGGACGTGGAGAGAGCGGGTACCGAGGCCAGGCGGCGTACCTCGGCGAGGAAGGCCGGGTCTCGGGAGGAACGAGCCCGTCGCAGGGCGGTCACCAGGTCGTCGGTGGCGGATCGCGGGTCGTCGAAGACCGCGATGATCTCGGCAGCGCGGCGGGCGCCGACCAGCGGGGCGCCGTCGAGCAGTGCGCGGGCCAGCCGGGGGTGCAGCCCGGCCGCGGCCAGCGTACGGCCCCGCTCGGTCACCCGGCCGGAGTCGTCGACGGCGCCGAGGTCGTGCAGCGTGGCCTTCGCCGCGCGGAGGGCGCCCGCGGGAGGCTGGTCGGGCAGGGCTAGGCCGGTGCCGTCGGGATGTCCCCACAGGGCCAGGTCCAGGGCAAAACCGGTCAGGTCGGCGGCGGCGATCTCCGGCTCCGGCTGGGCGGGCAGGCGGTCGTGTTGTGCCTCGGACCAGCAGCGGTAGGCGCGGCCCGGCGCCTCACGACCGGCCCGGCCGGCGCGCTGCGTCGCGGACGAGCGGGACACCGGGACCGTGACCAGGGCGCCGAGGCCGCGGGAGTGGTCCATCCGGGGGACTCGGCTGAGCCCGCAGTCGACGACCGCGCGGACGCCGGGCACGGTCAGGCTGCTTTCGGCGACCGCGGTGGCCAGCACCACCCGGCGGCGCGGGCCGGGGCGCAGCGCGGCGTCCTGGGCAGAACCGGACTGGCGGCCGTGCAGCGGGATCACCTCGGCGTCCACCCCGCGGAGTCGTCCGGCGACGATGTCGATCTCGCGGGCGCCGGGGAGGAAGACCAGGACGTCGCCGTCGCCCTCGGCGAGCGCCCGCCGGGTCGTGGCGGCCACGTGGTCGAGCAGGCGGGGGTCGACGCGCAGGCCGAGAGGCGGGGTGATGGGGGTGGGTGGGGGAGTCCAGACGGTCTCCACCGGGAAGGTCCGGGCGTGGGCGGTGCGGATCGGGGCGTCGAGGACCGCGGCGAGGCGGTCGGCGTCGGCGGTGGCGGAGGTGGCGAGCAGGCGCAGGTCGGGGCGGAGCGCGGCGCGGGCCTCGGCGAGGAAGGCGAGCGCGAGGTCGGAGTCGAGGTGGCGTTCGTGGCACTCGTCGAGGATCACGGTGGCGACACCGGCCAGTTCGGGGTCGTGCTGCAGGCGGCGGACGAGCAACCCGGTCGTGACGACCTCGACGACCGTGTCGCGGGAGACCTTGCGGTCGCCCCGGACCGCGTAGCCGACCCGTCGCCCGACCGGCTCGCCGAGCAGGTCGGCCATCCGCCGGGCGGCCGCGCGGGCGGCGACCCGCCGGGGCTCGGCCACGATGACGCGCCCGCCCGAGGAGAAAGTGCCGGGCTCGCTCGAGGACGCGGTGCCGGGCTCGCCCGAGGAGACGGCGCCGGGCTCGCTCGAGGACGCGGTGCCGGGCTCGCCTGAGCAGGCGGCGCCGGGCACGCCCGAGGACGGGGTGCCGGGCCAGGGGAAACCGGCCAGGGCCAGCGGGACCAGGGTGGTCTTGCCGGTGCCGGGTGGTGCGACCAGGACGGCGGCACCGGCGTCGGCGAGCGTGCGGATCACCTCCGGCAGCAGCTCGCGGACCGGCAGATCGGGGAGGGCGTCGGCGTCGATCAGCACGGCCCCAGTCTGCCGCGCGCTCTCCGGGGCGGATCCCGGGGCACGACCGGGCATGTTTCGAAGTGAGGATCGTGGCAGGGTGGCCGTGTTAATTCTTCCGTTCGGTAATACCCGGGGCGGGATCCGCCTGCTTGACTGATCAACACGAAAGAGGGGGTGACCGTTGAGCGCGGTGGAAACGTTCAACGTGCTGCCGGACGGGGACCTGGCGGAACAGTTGCTGGCCTGTCTGGCGGCGCCGGCCTGGGGTGCGGCGATCATCGCCGGGCGGCCCTACGCCGACGTGGCCGGGATCGTGGCCGGCGCGGATGCGGCGGCGCGGGCGCTGAGCTGGGCGGATGTGCTGGCCGGGCTCGGCGCGCACCCGCGGATCGGGGAGCGGGCGGCCGGGGCGTCGCGGGAGGCCGCGTGGTCGCGGGCCGAGCAGTCGGCGGCGGCCCAGAGCGCGGACGAGCTCACCAAGGCCGCCCTGATCGACGCGAATCGGGCGTACGAGGAAAGGTTCGGGCATGTGTTCTTGATCTTCGCGAGTGGGCGGAGCCAAGGGGAGATCCTGGAGGCGGCGCGCGGGCGGCTGGCGAACGACGAGACGGCCGAGCGGGCGATCGTGCAGGATGAGCTGCGGAAGATCGCGTTGCTGCGACTGGAGCGGGTGCTCGATGCCCTCTGACGACGGTACGGCGCCCGAGTTCCACGCCCGGATCTCGACGCACATCCTGGACACCGTCACCGGTGATCCGGCGCGGGACGTCTACGTGCGGCTGGAACGCCGGGACGCGGACGGCTGGCAGACCATCGCCGAGGGGCGGACCGACGGCGACGGGCGGCTGAAGTACCGCGTGCCGATGCACGACTGGCAGGCCGGTGGGTATCGGCTCTTCTTCTACGTGGAGCCGTATCTCGGCCGGGACTGCTTCTTCCCGGAGATCACGGTCGCCTTCCACGTCCACGACCCGGAACGTCATTACCACGTGCCGCTGCTGCTCAGCCGGTACGGCTACACCACCTATCGAGGGAGCTGAAACTCTTGGCGATCGTGCTCGGACCGAACCGGTACGGCAAGGCGGAGACCCGGCTGGTCCGCGTGCACCGGGACGGCGACACGCATGGACTGGTGGACTTCAACGTCAGCGTCGCGCTCTCCGGTGACCTGACCGCGACCCACCTGACCGGCGACAACTCCGGCGTGCTGCCCACCGACACGATGAAGAACACCGTGTACGCGTTCGCCAAGGAGCACCCGGTCGGCGAGCCGGAGGCGTTCGCGCTGCTGCTGGGGCGGCACTTCGTGACCACCCAGGGGCAGGTGTCGTCGGCGAAGGTGACCATCGAGTCGGTGGCCTGGGAGCGCCTCGGGCCGCACTCGTTCCAGCGCAGGGGCGACTTCACCCGGACCACCGTGGTCACCGTGACCGCCGACGGGGCCCAGGTGGTCTCCGGCGTCAGCGGGCTGGTGCTGCTGAACACCACGGCGTCGGAGTTCCACGGGTTCGTCAAGGACCGGTACACCACGCTGCCCGAGGCGACCGACCGGATCCTGGCCACCGCGGTGGACGCGAAGTGGCGGCACCTCGGCGACGACGCCGACTGGGGTGCGTCGTTCGAGGGCGCGCTGGACGGTCTGAAGAGCGCGTTCGCCGGCACGTACAGCTACTCGCTGCAGCAGACGCTGCTGGCGATGGGCACCCGGGTGCTGACCACCCGGCCGGAGATCGCCGAGGTGCGGCTGGCGCTGCCGAACAAGCACCACTACCTGGTGGACCTCTCGGCCTTCGACCTGACGAACGAGAACGAGGTCTTCATCGCCGGGGACCGGCCGTACGGGCTGATCGAGGGGACCGTGACCCGGGACGACGTGCCCGCGGCGAGCGCGGAGTGGTACCTGTGATCGTCATCGAGAACGTCACGGTCGCGACGGTCGACGCGAACGACACGGTCCACACCGACGGTCACGTCGTTGTCGGGGATGACGGGCGGATCGCGGCGGTTGGTCCGGGTAAAACCGAGATGTCCGGTAAAAGGGTTGATGGAAAGGGCCATCTGGTCACCCCGGGACTCGTCAACAGCCATCACCACCTCTACCAGTGGGCCACCCGCGGGCTCGCCCTCGACGAGACGCTCTTCGGCTGGCTGACCACGCTCTACCCGATCTGGGGGCGGCTCGACGCGGACGTCACCGGCGCCGCAGCCGCCGCCGGCCTGGGGTGGCTCGCGCTCTCCGGGTGTACTACCAGCATGGACCACCACTACGTCTTCCCGCGCGACGGCGGCGACGTCCTCGAGGCCGAGATCGAGGCGGCCCGGCGGATCGGGCTCCGGTTCCACCCGACCCGGGGCTCGATGGACCTGAGCCGCAAGGACGGCGGCCTTCCGCCGGACCACGTGGTCGAGGAGACCGACGAGGCGCTCGCCGCGACCGAGGCCGCGATCGACCGCTGGCACGACCCGTCGCCCGGCTCGATGCTGCGGATCGCGGTCGCGCCCTGCTCGCCCTTCTCGGTCACCACCCGGCTGATGGAGGAGGCCGCGGTCCTCGCCCGGCGCAAGGGTGTCCGCCTGCACACCCACCTCGCCGAGACCGACGACGAGGAGCAGTTCTGCCTGGAGCGGTTCGGCTGCACCCCGGTCGAGTACGCGGACCGGGTCGGCTGGCTCGGCGAGGACGTCTGGCTGGCGCACGGCGTGCACTTCAGCGACAAGGAGATCGCCCGGCTCGGCGCGACGCGTACCGGGGTGGCGCACTGCCCGAGCTCGAACGCCCGGCTCGGCGCCGGCATGGCCCGGGTCCGCGAGCTGGTCGACGCCGGTGTCCCGGTCGGCCTGGGCGTGGACGGCGCCGCCTCGCAGGAGGTCTCGCAGATCAGCGCCGAACTGCGGCAGGCGCTCTACACCGCGCGGCTCCGCGGCGGCCCGACGGCGATGACCGCGTTGGAGGCGCTGCGCCTCGGCACCATGGGCGGCGCCCGCTGCCTCGGCCGGGAGGACGACATCGGCTCGCTCGAGGTGGGCAAGCTCGCCGACCTGGTGATGTGGCGGCTGGACGGGCTCGGTCACGACGGCGTGGACGACAAGGTGGCCGCGCTGGTCTTCGGCCCGACGGCGCCGGTCGAGCTGGCGCTGGTCGGCGGCGACCCGGTGGTCGAGCGCGGTGAGCTGGTCAACGCCGACGAGGAGACGCTCGCCCGGGAAGCGCGCCGGGTGCACCGGAAGCTGATGGTGTGATCATTCTGGCTCGGCGGTCCCAGTGACGGCGGACACTACCTCGGCTACGTTACGGGTGAGTAACCACACCGAGAGGAGCCGTCAACGATGACCGAGATCCTGTCCGATGAGGCCGTGGCGTTCGTCGCCGACCTGAACCGGCGGTTCCGGCCGCGCCGGAACGAGCTCCTCCAGGCGCGTGCCGCCCGGCGGGCCGAGATCGCCGCGGGGGCCACCCTCGGCTTCCTCGCCGAGACCGCCGACATCCGGGCCGCCGAGTGGTCGGCGCCGCCCGCCCCCGCCGACCTCCAGGACCGGCGCGTCGAGATCACCGGCCCGACCGAGCGCAAGATGACCATCAACGCGCTCAACTCCGGCGCCAAGGTCTGGCTCGCCGACCTGGAGGACGCGAACACCCCGCACTGGCAGAACGTGGTCGACGGCCAGCGGAACCTGTACGACGCGATCCGCCGGACGATCACGCTGGAGACGTCGTCCAAGAAGTACGAACTGAAGGGCGGGCCGTACCCGACGATCGTGATGCGGCCCCGCGGCTGGCACCTCGACGAGCGGCACCTGCCGGTGGACGGCGAGCCGGCCGTCGGCGCGCTGGTCGATTTCGGGCTCTACCTCTTCCACAACGCCAAGGAGCTGCTCGAACGCGGCAGCGGGCCGTACTTCTACCTGCCGAAGATGGAGTCGCACAAAGAGGCTGCGCTCTGGAACGACGTCTTCACGTACGCGCAGGAGACGCTGAACATCCCGGTCGGCACCATCCGCGCCACCGTGCTGATCGAGACCATCCCGGCGGCGTTCGAGATGGAGGAGATCCTCTACGCGCTCCGCCCGCACATCTCCGGGCTGAACGCGGGACGCTGGGACTACCTCTTCAGCATCATCAAGTACTTCCGGGACAACCCGCGGATGATCCTGCCGGACCGCGCCTCGGTGACGATGACCGCGCCGTTCATGCGGGCCTACTCCGAGCTGCTGGTCGCCACCTGCCACCGGCGGGGCGCGTTCGCGATGGGCGGGATGGCCGCCTTCATCCCGAGCCGCCGCGACCCGGCCGTCAACGAGGTGGCGCTCGCCAAGGTCAACGAGGACAAGGAGCGCGAGGCCGGCGACGGCTTCGACGGCTCCTGGGTGGCCCACCCCGACCTGGTTCCGGTCTGCCAGGCGATCTTCGACCGGGTGCTCGGCGACCGGCCGAACCAGCTCGGCAAGCTGCGCCCGGACGTCGCGGTCGACGCCCGGGACCTGCTCGACGTGGCCGCGCTGGACGCCCAGGTCACCGAGGCCGGGCTGCGCAACAACGTCAACGTGGCGCTGCAGTACCTGGAGGCCTGGCTGCGCGGGAACGGCGCGGTCGCGATCCACAACCTGATGGAGGACGCCGCCACCGCGGAGATCTCCCGCTCGCAGATCTGGCAGTGGATCCACAACAGCGTGAAGCTGCCGGACGGCACCCCGATCACCGCCGAGCTGGTCGCCCGGATCGAGGACGAGGAACTCGTGAAGATCAAGGAGGCCGCGGGCGAGGGTGGCCGCTTCGACGACGCCCGCAAGCTCTTCGAGCGGGTGGCCCTCGCCGACGACTTCGCCGACTTCCTGACCAGCGCCGCGTACGACTCGATCGACTGAAAGCAGAGACACATGCGCCTGTCCGATCATGACTACACCGAGATCGACGGGCGCCTCGCCGCGCACGACGCGTTCCTCCGGGACCGGTACCCGGGGGAGCGCGCCGGCCGGCAACCGGTGCACACCGTCTACGTGCCCGCCGACCGGCTCGACGGGTTCCGGGACTGGGGCGCGATCGCCCTGGCCGCCATGGACGAGAACGACTTCCCCTGGGACGACCCGGCGATCCGGGCCAAGCTGGAGCTCGAGCCGATCGAGGACCTGCGGGTCGACTTCGAGGACGGGTACGGCGTCCGCGACGACGCGCAGGAGGACGCCGCGGTACGCCGGGCGGCCGCGATCCTCGCCGACGGCCCCCGCCCGCCCTTCCTCGGCCTGCGGATCAAGTCCCTGGAGGCGGCGACCCGCCGCCGCGCGATGCGCACGCTCGACCTGTTCCTGGATTCCTATCAGGACGTCGTCACGATCACCCTGCCCAAGGTCAGCGGCCCGGCCCAGGTCGAGGCGATGGTCACTCTCTGCGAGAAGCTGGAAGGCGGTCTTTCCAGAGACCGGCTGACCTTCGAGATCCAGGTCGAGCTGCCGTCGGCGATCCTCGCCGCGGACGGCACCGCGGCGGTGGCGAATCTGATCACCGCGGCCGCCGGGCGCTGCACCGGGCTGCACTACGGCACGTACGACTACAGCGCCGCCGCCGGGGTGGCCGCCGCGTACCAGTCGATGGAGCACCCGGTCGCCGACTACGCCAAGGCGGTCATGCAGGCGGCGGCCGCGCAGACCGGGGTACGCCTCTCGGACGGCTCGACCAACATCCTCCCGGTCGGCGAGCGCCCCGCGATCCTCGAGGCGTGGCGACTGCACCACCGGCTGGTCCGCCGCTCCCTGGAACGCGGCTTCTACCAGGGCTGGGACCTGCACCCCGCGCAACTGCCCACCCGGTACGCGGCCACCTACGAGTTCTTCCGGGACGGGCGGGACGCGGCGGCCGATCGCCTGCACCGGTACCTGGCCCGGCAGGAGAGCGGGATCGCCGACGAGCCGGCCACCGCCCGCGCGCTCGCCGGGTACCTGCTGCGCGGCCTGGACTGCGGCGCGCTGACCGACGCGGGTTTCCCGCGCGGCGAACTGGTGACGCTGGTGGCTTAATTCTTGCTGAGGTCCGGTGCAGACTTGGCCGCCCGGTCTATCTCGCGGCGATCCTCTCCGTCATCATGATCTTCCTGCTGGGATCCGGCGGGGAGGAGACGGGGAGGAGAGCTGTGGGATACACGACCGACTTCACCGGGCAGGTCACGATCAGCCCGCCGCTGAACGGGTACGAGATCGAATACCTGCATCGGTACGCGAACATCCGGCACGTCGAGCGGGCCCGGGGTCCGTACACGCTGGACGCCGGGATGGACGACGTCACCGATCCGCACGAGCCGCCCGCCGGGGTGCCCGGCCTCTACGTCTCCTGGGAGTCCGACGTGGCCGGTGCCGCGATCGGCTGGAACGGCATGGAGAAGTTCTACGACGCCGAGGCCTGGTTCGAGTACCTCGTGGTCACCTTCCTGCAGCCCGGTGCGCGGGTCGCCGCCGAGCTGGCCGCCCCGGTGCCCGGCCGTGAGTACCCCGAGTACTTCCGCTACTTCACCTTCGACCACGTGCTCAACGGCGTGATCGAGGCGCAGGGCGAGGAGCCGTCCGACCGGTGGCGGATCGAGGTCGTCGACAACCGGGTCTTCGCCGTCTACGCGGAGATCCAGCCGGACATCGACGAGATCGGCGAGGGCGACCCGGAGGAGTGGACCGAGGAGCAGTGGGCCGAGTTCCGCCGCCGTACCCGCCACAACGTCCGGTTCCGCATCGTCGACGGCGATCACCACGAGGTCTGACGTCCGCCCGCGGGTCCTGGCTGAACACCAGCCAGGACCCGCGGGCGCGCTATGGCCGGGAGTGGGCACGGAGCTCGCGGCCCCGTGACGGGGCCGCCTTTTGAGCGCGGGGGCGGCGGGGAGCGCGTACCGGAGAAGCTCTTAGGAAGTGGGTTGTAGCTGGTCGCGGAGCCATGACGGGTCCGGGTTCACGTAGCCCCTGCCGGCCAGGACGACCGTCGGGACCGTCTCGTCGCCGCCGGTGATGGAGCGGACCGTGGCGGCGCCCTCCGGGTCCTGCCAGATGTCGACCCAGTGCAGACGGGCGGCGTCCGGGCCGAGGCGGGCCCGCAGGCGCACACAGAACGGGCAACCGGGACGCCAGTAGACCACCGGGCGGCCGTCGGCGACGGCGGCCGCGGCCCGCTCGTGCCGGGGGAAGAGGAGCGGCGACGAGACCAGCGCGAAGATCAGGAAGACTGCCAGCCAGATCGCGGCGCTGACCGGGGCGTCCGCCGAGATCTTGACCAGGGCGAGCACCACACCGCAGGCCGCGACCACCGTCGCCAGCCGCCACCGTCGCTGCATGAGGCCGGAGGTTACTCCCGTGTTGCGAGGTTCGATATCCCACGCGAGGCGGAAGGCTGCACCGCGTAACAAATCGTGAGTAGGGTCGGCTGATGGTGGATCTTGTAGTGCGGTCCCGGCGGGCGGTCCTGCCCGGCGGTGAGCAGCCGGCGTCGGTCGTGGTCCAGGGCGGGAAGATCGCTTCCTTGCTTCCGTACGATGCGGAGCTGCCGGCCGCCGAGGACGTGGACCTCGGCGACGTGGCGCTGCTCCCCGGCCTGGTCGACACGCACGTGCACGTCAACGAGCCGGGCCGGACCGAGTGGGAGGGCTTCGCGAGCGCCACCCGGGCCGCGGCCGCCGGCGGCGTCACCACGATCGTCGACATGCCGCTGAACAGCCTGCCACCCACGGTCAGCGTCGAGGCGCTGGCGATCAAGCAGGCCGCGGCCGCCGGTCAGTGCCACGTCGACGTCGGGTTCTGGGGCGGCGCGATCCCGGGCAACGCGGGGGAGATCGCCGACCTGCACCGGGCCGGGGTCTTCGGCTTCAAGGCGTTCCTCGCCGACTCGGGCGTGCCGGAGTTCCCGCCGGTCGGCGCGGCGCAGCTGGGCGCGGCGATGGCCGAGGCGGACGCGCTCTTCGTGGTGCACGCCGAGGACCCGGATCACCTGCACGACGCGGCGAGCTCGGCCGCCTACGGGGACTTCCTCGCCTCCCGGCCGGCCGACGCCGAGCACGCGGCCGTCGCCACCGCGATCGCGACCGCCCGCGAGGCGGGGCGGCGCGTGCACATCCTGCACCTCTCGGCCGCGTCCGCGCTTCCGCTCATCGCGTCGGCGAGAGCGGAGGGGGTACGCGTGACCGCCGAGACCTGCCCGCACTACCTCACGCTGAACGCGGACGAGATCCCGGACGGGGCGACCGAGTTCAAGTGCTGCCCGCCGATCCGGGACGCCGTGAACGCCGATCTCCTCTGGGCGGCCCTGGCCGACGGCCTGATCACCTGCGTGGTCAGCGACCACTCGCCGTGCACCCCGGAGCTGAAGCGGCAGGACACCGGCGACTTCGCGGCAGCGTGGGGCGGGATAGCCTCGGTGCAACTGGGCCTGCCGGTGATCTGGACCTCGGCGGCGGAGCGTGGACACTCCCTCGCCGACGTGGTGAGCTGGATGGCACGCCGCCCCGCCGACCTGGTGGGCCTGGCGAACAAGGGCCGGATCGCCGTCGGGGCCGACGCGGACCTGGTGGCTTTCGACCCGTCCGCGGAGTTCGTGGTGGATGCGCATGCCCTGCACCACAAGAACCCCGTCACGCCGTACGCCGGAAAGAAGCTCTCCGGCGTCGTCCGCACCACCTGGCTTCGCGGCCGGCCCGTCACCGGGACCGCGCCGACCGGCCGTTTCCTGACGCTGTCGTCTCGGGAGGGATCCTGATGGGGGAGTTCACCGCACTGCCGGACCTGGCGTCACGGGCCTTCGGCTCAGGCGTGGTCCACGCCAACGACGAGTTCTTCGCCGCGGCCGACCACCTGGTCCTGCCGGCCGCGCCCGGTCACGCCCCGAAGACCTTCGACCACAAGGGACAGGTGTACGACGGCTGGGAGACCCGCCGCCGCCGGTCCGCCGGGCACGACTGGGCGGTGATCCGGCTCGGCGCCCCCGGCGTGATCCACGGGGTGGACGTCGACACCGCGTTCTTCACCGGCAACTTCCCGCCGTACGCGTCCGTCGAGGCGGTCGCGCTCCCCGGCTACCCCGGCCCGGACGAGCTGGCCGGTGCCGACTGGGTGGAGATCCTGCCCCGCTCCCCGCTCAAGGGCGACTCCGCCAACCTGTACGCGGTCGCCGACCGGCGCCGCTTCACCCACGTCCGGCTCAACATCTTCCCGGACGGCGGGGTGGCCCGGCTGCGGGTGCACGGCGAGGTGGTCCCCGACCCGGACCTGCTCCCGAAGATCTTCAACGTGGCCGCCGCCGAGTACGGCGCGACCGTCACCGAGTGCAGCAACATGTTCTACGGCCACCCGGGCCGGATGCTGATGCCCGGTCTTGCCCAGAACATGGGCGACGGCTGGGAGACCTCCCGCCGCCGCGACGACGCCAACGACTGGTCGATCGTCAAGCTCGCCGCCCCCGCCAGGCTGCACTTCGCCGACCTGGACACCAGCCACTTCAAGGGCAACGCCCCCGGCTGGGCGGCCCTGACCGGTTTCACCGCCGACGGCGAGGAGGTGGAGCTGCTGCCCCGGACGGCGCTGCGCCCGGACACCCCGCACCGGTTCCCGCTGGCCAAGGCGGGCGACGTGACCCACGTCCGGCTGGACATCTTCCCGGACGGCGGGATGGCCCGGCTCCGTCTGCACGGTCGGGCCGACCGGGACGCGCTGTGGGCGAGAATGGAGCAATGCCGCGAACAGTGACCCTGGTGCTGGCCGACCCGGACGGTGCCCTGCTCGGCGCGTTACCGTCGTTCACCGTCGACAGCCCCTGGTGGCAGGAGGTCGCCGAGGTGGTCGCGGGCGCCGGGATCGAGGTCGACGTGCTGCGGCTGCTGCACGCGGACCGCGAGCACCCGCCCGGCGGGCACGTCACCTATCTGGCGGAGACCCGCGCCCACCCGGACGGGCTGATCCCGCTCGGGGCCGACCCGGCGCTCCACCCGAGGCGGGCGCCGTGGGCGGTGCCGGGCGGCCCGGCGGCCTCGCTGGCCTGGGCGGCCGGGGCGCTCGACCGGCTCGGGCTGACCGGGCTGACGCCGCTGCAGATGCGGACGTGGAACCTCTCGGCCATCTGGGCCTTCCTCAGCCCGGAACGCTCACCGGTCGCGTGGCTCAAACAGGTGCCGTCGTTCTACGCGCACGAGCCGGCCGTCCTGAGCCTCGTCGACGAGGTGGCGCCGGGGCTGGTGCCCTACGTGATGGCCGCGGGCGGGGACGGGCGGATGCTGCTGGCCCACGCGCCGGGGGAGGACCGGTACGGCGCCGGGCTCGACGTGTGCACCGCCGTGATGCACGCGTTCGCGCCGGTGCAGGAGTACTTCGCGGGCCGGATCCCGGAGCTCCTCACGTCCGGTCTGCCCGATCACCGGCTGGACGCGGGCCGGTTCGCCTGCGTGGCCGGACCCTACCTCGACGGGATACCCGGGCTGCCCGAACTGATCGACGGGCTGCCCGCCCGGCTCGCGGCGGCGGCGGAGTGCGGACTGCCGGACACCCTGATCCACGGCGACCTGCATCCGGGGAACGTGCGTACCGCCCCGGACGGCCTGGTCATCGTCGACTGGGGTGACGGCGGGGTGGGCAGCCCGGTCTTCGACGTGCTCCGGCTGACCGAGGACCTGGACGATCCGGGCCCGCTCGTGACGGCGTGGGCGGCGCGGTGGCGCGCGGCGGTGCCGGGATGTGAGCCGGAGCGGGCCGTCGACCTGCTGCGCCCGGTGGCGGCGCTGCGCGGGGCGGTCACGTACGCCGGGTTCCTGGCCGAGATCGAGCCGGCGGAGTGGCCGTACCACTCCGCCGACGTGCCGGGCTGCCTGGAGACGGCGGCGAGGCTCTCCGGCGCCGTCTGATTTTCGTACCGTGTGATCCATGGACGACTATCTCGCTCGGATCCGCCGCGACGTCCCGCTCAGCCCCCGCCTGGCCCGCGCCTTCGCCACCGTGCGCCGCGAGCTCTTCGTCCCGGACGGCTTCCGGCGCCGCGACGGCACCCGGGTCGCGCCCACCGATCCGAACTTCCTGACCGAGGTGTACGCCGACGACGCCCTGATCACCAAGATGTCCGGCGAGACCGCCACCAGCTCGTCCAGCCAGCCCTCGCTGATGGCCGTGATGCTCGGCGCCCTGGACCTGCACCCCGGCGTGCGCGTCCTGGAGATCGGCGCCGGCACCGGCTACCACGCCGCCCTGATGTCATCCCTCGGCGCGGTGGTGACCACCATCGACGTCCAGCCCGACGTGGCCGCCGGGGCACGGGCGGCTCTCGGCCGTGCCGGTTTCCCCGAGGTACGCGTGGAGTGCGCCGACGGATACCACGCGGTCACCGGCCCCTTCGACCGCGTGGTGGTGACCGTCGGCGTGGCCGGCCTCTCCCCACACTGGTTCGGCCGGCTGACCCCGGACGGCTTCGTGATCGCCCCGGTCGAGCACGCCGGCACCCACCCGGTCCTGAAGGTCCACGGCCGCCGGGCACGGGTGATCTGCCCCGCCGGTTTCATGAGCGCCGCGGGCCCGCTGACGGCCCTGCACCGCCACCCCGCCCCGTTCAAGCCCCCGGCAGACCTGCTGGAGGCGGCGCCACCACGGTTCTCCCCACCGCTGGACTCCGCGTCCTACCGCGACCTCTGGTACGCCGCGGGCGTCTGGAGCCCCGCGGCCACCCGCGCCGAGAACCAGCTCGCCCTCCGCCCTCCCGCCCCCGCTCCCACCCCCACCCCCACCCCCACCCCCACCGCCCCCGTCCCCGCTCCTGTCGCCGCTGACCCCGGCGCCGCCGAATTCCGGGCGGCCGTCGGCATCGTGGTCGTGTCGCCCGACGGCTCGATCCGGGCCGAGGGGCGGCGGGTGGACGACGTCTCGGTCCAGGTCGCCGATCCCGCGCTGCTGGGCGACGCCGCTTCCCTGATCACGCGCTGGCAGTCCGCCGCCCGCCCGTCGATGCGCGACTGGACCATCGAGCTGGCTCTCGACGGCGACCCGGCCACCCCGATCTGGACCCCGCACACGTGGACGCTCACCCCCTGAACCCCGCACTGAACAGCGAAGTCCCCGGTACGGGGGCCGTGGGCGTGCACGGTCGGCCGTGCCGGGGCGTCGGCGTGTGGTCAGCGCGGAGTCAGAGGTCGGCCTTGAGATATGTCAGCACCGCGAGCACCCGCCGGTTCGTGTCGTCGGTCGGGGGGAGCCCCAGCTTGGCCAGGATGTTCCCCACGTGCTTGCCCACCGCCGGCTCGCTGATGAACAGGCCGGCCGCGATCGCCGAGTTCGAGCGCCCCTCCGCGATCAACCCCAGCACCTCGCGTTCCCGCCCGGAGAGCCCGGCCAGCGGATCCCGGGGCCGGTGCAGCAGCCGACGGACCACCTCCGGGTCGACCACCGTGCCGCCCGCCAGCACGGTCCGCAGTGCCGCCACGAACTCGGCGATGTCGGCGACCCGGTCCTTCAGCAGGTAGCCCACGCCGTCCCCGGTGCCGATCAGGTCGGCGGCATACTGATCCTGCACGTACTGGCTCAGCACCACGACGGGCAGCCCGGGCCGTTCCCGCCGCAGCCGGACCGCCGCCCGCAGGCCCTCGTCGCGGAAGTCCGGCGGCATCTTGATGTCGGTGACCACCAGGTCGGGCTCGTGCGCGGCCACCGCCGCGAGCAGTTCCGCCGCGTCGCCGACCGCTGCCACCACGGTGAACCCGAACCGCGCCAGCAGCCCCGCCATCCCCTCCCGCAGCAGGACGCCGTCCTCGGCGAGCACGACACGCGTCACCGCGGGCACGGCAGCTCCACCCGCAGCAGGGTCGGCCCGCCCTCCGGGCTCGCCAGCAGCAGCCGTCCGTCGACCGCCGCCACCCGGTCGGCCAGCCCGGTCAGCCCGCTGCCGCGCGCGGGGTCGGCGCCGCCCCGCCCGTCGTCCAGGACCTCCAGGGCGAGTTGCTCCCCGCCGTACGTCAATCGCAGCCGGACCGAGGCGGCCCGAGCGTGCTTGGCCACGTTGGCGAGGGCCTCGGCCGCCACGAAGTAGGCCGTCGTCTCGACGCGCTCCGGCAGCCGCCCGGTGATCACCGCGGTGTCCACGGTGACCGGCACCGCCGAGCCGCCCGCCAGTTCCCGCAGCGCCGCCGGCAACCCGAGGTCGGTCAGCGACTGCGGCCGGATCCCGTGCACCAGGTCGCGCAGCACCACCATCAGCTCCTTGGCCTGCGTGTGGGCCAGCCCGAGCGGCTCCGCGGCCGGCGAACCCTCCGGCAGGTCCAGCTGTGCCATCCCGAGGTGCAGGGTCAGGCTGGTCAGCCGGTGCTGCGCCCCGTCGTGCAGATCCCGCTCGATCCGCCGCCGCTCCGCCTCGAACGCGTCCGCCAGCCGGGCCCGGGACCGGGACACCTCGGTCAGCTGGTCCCGCAGGCCGTCCCCGCCGCCGAGCAGCCGCCGGACGACCCACGCCTGCCCGGCCGCGAGCCCGCCGAACACGTAGAGCAGCACCGGGAGCAGGACGATCCCGGCCAGGCAGATCGGCAGCGCCTGCCACCCGTCGTGGATGGTGACCGTCCCGAACTGCCAGGACTCGACGCCGAACGCGGTGCCGAGCGGACTGCTGATCATCAGCGCGACGGTGAAGGCCGCGAGCCCCAGCCCGGTGAAGAGGGGCGGCCCGAGCAATCCGAGCAGCACCGCGTAGAGCAGCGCCCGCCAGGTCAGGTCCTCCGCCGGCCGGGTGGGCAGCGGGCGCGGGTCGATCAGCGGGAGCCGCCATCGCTCCAGTGTGGTGAGCGGCCGGACCAGCACCAGGCCGAGCGCGACGAAGAACGCCACGGCGAGGAGGGCGACGACGACCACCGCGGGCCGGGGCGCCCGCCCGTGCAGGATCTCGCGGCCGGTCACCAGCCACGGGAGGATCAGCAGCCAGACCGGGCCGGCCGCCGGGACGCAGATCAGCGCGGTGACCGCTAGCGAGGCCAGCGCGCGCCACGGCCAGGAGGAGAGCGGGTAGCGCCGCGTACGGAGCACGGATCCGATGTGGTGGGACATGCGCTCACGGTAGCCACGCGCCCACCTCCGGGCCGATGACGCCAGCACTACTCCTCGAGGTATACCCAGCTATACCTCGAGGTGCCCGAACCTGTGCGAATGAATGGTTTCACGGACCATGATCACCAGGTACCCGCCCGGCGGTCCCGCCAGGGTCGGCCGTCCGGGTCGTAGACGAGCCGGTAGGCGGGTATCGCCCAGGCTCGCTGATACCACGGCAACCGTTGCGTCTCGTGCCGGATCAGGCGCGACGACCCGGCGTCCACGGCCCGTACGCAGGAGATCGGATCCACCAGGTCGGCGTCGTCACCCACCTCGCGCCCCAGATGCTCGCGCATCAGCGCGAGGCGCAGCTCGCGGGCGAAGCGGCGTGCCCCGTCACCCAGGCCGGCCGGATCCGCGGGCGCGCGACCGTCCCGGGTGTCGTCGAGGATCGCGCAGCTCAGCTCGCTGTCGTGGGTCCACGAGCGGCGGTTGAAGTTGTCGCTGCCGATGCTGCACCAGACGTCGTCGATCACGCAGACCTTCGCGTGTACGTAGATCGGCGTCCCCGCGTCGTTCTGCAGGTCGAAGACGTGTACCCGGTCGGCGGCCGCGGTGCGGCAGAGTTCGAGCGCCTTCTCCCGCCCGACCTGGTTCGGCGGCAGCGCGAACGCCCCGTCCACGTCCGGATGGCGCGGCACGACGGCGATCAGGTGCAGCTCCGGGTTGGCGCGCAGGGCCTCCGCGAAGAGCCGCGCCACCTCGGTCGACCAGAGGTACTGGTCCTCCAGGTAGATCAGCCGCCGGGCCCGCTGGATCGCCTTGGTGTAGCCGCGCGCCACGGTCCGCTCACCCCGCTTCGCGAAGCCGTACGGCGGCCGCATCGCCGGATACGTCCGGAGCACCTGCACGGTCAGCGGCCCGCACTCCGGCGGATCGCCCGGTCGCGGGGGAAGCCGGTCGGCGTGCAGATCGGCGTGTTTCAGCTCGTCGGTCAGCGTGGAGACCGGCCCGTGCTGGTCGAGCGCGACCGGATCGCTCCACCGTTCCCGGAACGAGAGGTCGAGCGCGCCCACGACCGGCCCGCGCAGCATCACCTGGACGTCGTGCCAGGGCGGGTTCGGCCCGTACACCGAGGCCATCCGGACCGACTGCGGATCGCCGTGGTGGCCGGCGTCGTCGCGCCGGCTGTGGCAGAGGTCGATCCCGCCGGCGAACGCGACGTCCTCCCCGGGCCGGTCCGGATGCCGGAGCACGACCAGCTTCTGATGGTGCGACCCGCCGCG
The DNA here is from genome assembly GCF_040681165.1 of Actinoplanes sp. NPDC051851. Classification (NCBI taxonomy): domain Bacteria; kingdom Bacillati; phylum Actinomycetota; class Actinomycetes; order Micromonosporales; family Micromonosporaceae; genus Actinoplanes; species Actinoplanes sp. NPDC051851. The sequence continues at coordinate 240,717 of NZ_JBFAYF010000008.1, forward strand.
CCGGACCCGCTGGTCGAGCAGCACCTCGCCGCCCGCCGCCCGGATCTCGTCGCCGAGGTTCCGGTTCTCCTGCTCGCTGTACGCCAGCCGGTCCATATGCGACCGCCAGAGCAGCCCCTTCACGATCACCCCGCGCCGGGCCGCGTCCGCGAAGAGCCGGGCGATCGTCGGCCCGTCGTCGCGGACCCGCTCGTCCGGGTCGCCACGCCAGTCGGTGAAGAAGAGGTGGTCACCCGATCGGAGCTTCTCCACCTCCACGGTCAGCCGGTCGAAGTACGTTTTTCCGTGAATAAGCGGTTCGGCCGTGTTTCCGGTGCACCAGGTGGGTATGCAGGTGTCCGGGTTGCCGCGTTCAGCGGCAGTGAGCAGCCAGTCCTGCGGTGGCAAGGGCAACCCTCCCGAGGTCGACGACGTCCTCACCCGTTAGTCCCCCGCTCGCCCCTCGCTCAACCCCCGGAGGACCCCCATGAGCAGTGAGCCGCTGGCCGTCACCGAGACCGCCGACACCTCCGCCGAGACGGGCCTGCTGATCGCGGTGCTCGTGCTGGTGCTGCTCGGCACTACCGCGATGCTCTTGATGTCCTGATCGACAGCGTGGTCGGCGTCGGCGCGCCACCCTCGGCGAACCTCTCGAGGACCAGCCCGGCGTCCACGAACGCGTGCAGCAGCTCGGGCAGCGGCCAGTGACTCGCACCCACCTTGTCCCGCACACCCCGGTCGGTCCAGGACGCCCGCGTCCAGTGCCCGTCGCGATAACCGGGCCGGATGATCACGGCGTCGCCGGCGCTCCGATCCACGAAGCCACCACAGAACGCCGGATGCCCACCGATGTGAACGAATCGCCCGCCGGGCCGGAGGACGCGCGCCACTTCGCGCAAAACATCCGGATACTGCGGCATATCGGTGTGCACCATCACCGCCACGACCGCATCCAGCGAACCATCGCGTACCGGGAGGGAAGCCGCGTCTCCGAGCGCGACCGGAAGCCGCCCGCGGGCGTGCCGCAGCATGCCCGCCGACAGATCCACACCGATCGGCGTCCAGCCGAGCCCGCCGAGGAGCGCGGCGTGGACCCCGGTCCCGCACCCGATCTCCAGGCAGCGGCCGGTACCGGGACCCAGCAACGAGGTGAGCGCCTGCGGAATCCCGATCTTCGCGTCACGGGCGAGGAAGTCGGACTCGTACCAGTCGGCGATCGCGTCGTACGCCGCTACAGCACCCACGCGTCGTCCCGGATGATGTCGACGGTCCCCTTCGGCCCGGTCCCGGTGACGGTGATGCCCTCGCCGCCGACCACCACGTCGGTGTGCACGGCCGAGCTGTTCAGCCCCAGCGCCGTCCGCTCCGCCGCGCTCATCCCGAGCCCGCCCCGCACCGCGAACGGGAAGCTCTGCCCCCATGCCACGTGACAGCCCGCGTTCTCGTCGAAGAGCGTGTTGTGGAAGACGATCCCGGCCTTGGCGATCCGGCTCTCCCGGTCCACCAGGGACACCTCACCCAGGTAGCGCGCGCCCGGATCGGTCTCCAGCTGCGCCTCGACGATGTCCGCGCCCTGCTCGGCGCTGACCGCGACGATCCGTCCCTTCGCGAAGGTCAGCCGCAGCCCGACCACCAGCCGCCCGTTCAGCACCAGTGGCTTGGTGACCCGCAGCGTGCCCTCGGCGGTCTCCCGGTCCGGGCTGGTGAAGACCTCCTCGGTCGGGATGTTCGGCATGTACGGCAGGCCGTCCGGATCTATCATCCCGCCACCGGTCCAGTGCGCGTTCGGCACCAGCCCGACGGTCAGGTCGGTGCCGTCGCCGACGTACCGCACCTGGGTCAGTTCCAGCGCGTCCAGCGCCGCACCGCGTTCACCCAGCGTCGCCGAACGCCGCCGCCAGGCCTCCGCGGGGTCCGGCTCGTCCAGCCGCATCGCCGTGCCGACCGCGTCCCAGAGCCGTTCCACATCCGGTTCGCCGAAGACCTGCCGGGCCCATCCCGCGTTCGGGGCGCCGACCGCGGTCCAGCGCAGCCCGCCACCGAGAACGGCCCCCCGCCGCAGGTTCGACTCCTCGGTCCGCACCGCCGACGCCTTCACCGGATCGGCGCCGTCCAGCACGTGCGGATCCGCGTCGCCGACCAGCGTGATCAACGCGACCCGCTGCTCGCTCCACTCCCTGAGCCGCTGCAGTGCCCACGGCCGGCTGGCCCGCAACTCGTCCAGCCCGGAGTGGTCGACCGCCGAGCGCCGCATCGCCCCGTCCGTCCAGATCGGCTCCACCCAGCCGGCGCCCGCCGCGTAGGCCGCCTCGACGACCGCCCGCGCGATCTCCAGATGAGCCGTGTCGGTGTTCAGCACGACCCCTTGCCCGGGTTGGATGTTGACCCCGGCCCGAACCACGACGTCCGCGAACCGCCCGATCCTGTCCATCCCGCCAGATTAACCTCAACCCCCTTCTCCCGTACGCCCCCAAGCCGCACCCCCCGCGCTCAAAAAGCGGCCGCCACACGGCTCCGCGACCCCCGTGCCCACTCCCAGCCGTCACGCGCCCCCGGTCCTGGCTGGTGCTCCGGGGTGTGTCGCTCCGCTCCACACACCCCGG